>CANINJ010000164.1 GCA_947468985.1 Bacteroidota bacterium | reverse complement strand
TAATAAAGAATCACAAGGAGCTGATTCTCCTTCTTTAATTCCAATATATAAAAGCGTACCAGAATTGAAAGATTCAAATTCCATTGTAGCTTTATCTGTTTCAATTTCTGCAAGAATATCACCTTCCGAAACTTTATCGCCTACTTTTTTAAGCCAAGACGCAACGGTTCCTTCTGTCATTGTATCGCTCAAACGCGGCATTGTTATTACTGTTGCCATATCAATTAAAGTTTATGAGGGATAAATGGATAGTTTTCTTGTTCGTAAACTACATCGTATAATTGTTGCACTTCTGGAAAAGGAGACGCTTCTGCAAATGCAACACATTCTTCAACTAAGTCTTTTAATTTTTCATCAATTGCTTCAATTTCTTCAGCTGTAGCATATTTTTGATCCATAATTACATCTAAAACTTGCGTAATTGGATCTATTTTTCTGTATTCGTCAACTTCTTCTTTTGTACGGTACAATTGCGCATCTGACATAGAGTGACCTCTGTAACGATATGTTTTCATTTCTAAAAATGTTGGACCATCACCGCGACGTGCTCTTTCAATAGCCTCGTGCATTGCTTCGGCAACTTTTACTGGATTCATTCCGTCAACTGGTCCGCAAGGCATTTCATAACCCAACCCAAGTTTCCAAATATCAGTATGATTGGCTGTTCTTTCTACAGAAGTTCCCATTGCATATCCATTGTTTTCCACAATAAATACTACTGGAAGTTTCCATAACATTGCCATATTAAAAGCTTCGTGAAGTGAACCTTGACGCGCTGCTCCATCACCAAAATAGGTCATAGTAACACCGCCAGTTTCAAAATATTTATCTGCAAAAGCAAGTCCTGCACCCACTGGAATTTGAGCTCCAACAATCCCGTGACCACCATAAAAACGGTGTTCCCTAGAGAAAATGTGCATTGAACCACCCATTCCTTTAGAAGTACCACTAGCTTTTCCTAACAATTCTGCCATGATTTTTCTTGGATCAACGCCCATTCCAATTGGCTGAACATGATTTCTATAAGCAGTTATCATTTTGTCTTTTGTCAAATCCATAGCGTGCAATGCACCTGCTAAAACAGCTTCTTGCCCATTATATAAATGTAGGAAACCTCTAACTTTTTGTTGAATGTAAAGTGCTGCTAATTTATCTTCGAATTTTCTCCAAAGTAGCATGTCTTCATACCACTTTAAATAAACTTCTTTTGTTACTTCTTTCATTTGAGTAGATTGTTTTTGTGTCTGAATATTCTTGACTAATTCGCAAAATAGTTTCCATACATAAAATTGCGAATTGCAAAAATAATACATTCCTACTAAGAACTAAAATTTAATAGTATTTTTATTTTATAATTTAGGACTCCTTGATTAATAGTTATTAAAAAAGTGATTTTACTAATAAATTCTCGAATAATAACAAATTAAGTGTAGAAAAATGTAATTTTCTGCACTTGCATTAAATGGAGTGATTGTTGTTTTTGAGCTACAACAATTTTTTATCAAACATTAATGGCAATAAATTCTTCAATGAATCTGATTTATATACACTTCCAGATTCTCCCATAAAATATATTTGTATTGGCAATTCTTGTTTGATTTCGTATTCCGAGATGGATTGGCGACAAGCTCCACAAGGCGGAATAGGAGTTAAAGTTGGGTTGGTATCAGAAGTTGCGGTAATTGCCATTCTAACAATTTTAGCCTCTGGATATAATGCTCCAGCGGAAAAAATCGCAACCCGTTCTGCACAAAGACCGGAAGGATAAGCAGCATTTTCTTGATTAGAACCCAAAACTATTTTTCCATTATCTAATAATAAAGCCGCACCAACACGAAAACGTGAATACGGAGCGTACGCTTTTTTTCTAATTTCGATAGCTTGTTCCATTAATGATTGTATGTCAGAAGGTAATTCTGAAACAGAATCAAAAGCGGTAAATTTGGAAGTAATACTAATTTCTTTCATATTTATTGGGAAAAAAAATCCAAATTTCAATTTGCTGAAATTTGGATTGTTTAGTTATAATTATTTTGATCTATAGTTCTTGATACTTTTCTCCGAAATTAAATGTTAGTGAGAATCGTAAGGTATTTTCTAATGGGTTCTGAACTTTTGAAGCCGAGAACAAGTAAGAAACATCAATTTTCACCACGTTATATTTGAATCCGGTTCCCAAAGTAAAATATTGTCTAGCTCCTTTCATAGGACTTTCATGGAAATAGCCTAAACGCAATGCAAAGGAATCAAGATATAAATATTCGACTGCAGTAGAATAGGTAATTTCTTTTAACTCTTCACTAAATCCTCCTGGCGCATCACCAAATGATTGGAATATTCCTGAAACCCAACCAATGTTTTTATAGGCTTCATTTGCAGTATTTAATTGGGCAGTAGTTAAACCACTATTCTTATCAGCTTGTGGTGTTGGAACTAATAGTTTATTAAATTCGACACTTGCTGTAACTTTGTTAAAGTCATCAAAAATGAAATCGAAACCACCTCCAAACTTCATTTGAGCAGGTAAAAAGTTAGCATTTAGTTCGCGATTTGCCGAAGAATCATAACTGATTTTTGGGCCTAAGTTTTGGAAGTTAAACCCAATTCGGTAACGCCCGTCAAAATCAGAAAATGCCGTTTGTTCTGATTGAAAAAATCCTGCAACATCAAAAGCAAATGATTTTGCTGCCCGAGTATCATTTGTAGCATCTTGAATTTTTAGGTTAGAACTAATAAATCTTCCTGCAACTGCCATTGAAAACTTGTCACTTAATTTTAATGAATAAGAACCATCTAAAGTAAACTCATTTGGCTTCACAACATTTGGAACGTCATCAATAGCTTGGCGCAATTCAATTTCACCCAAACTAAAATATCGAAGACTTGTAGCAAAAGCACTTCTTTCGTTTATTCTATTGAAATAGTTAACTTGTCCCAATGAAATATCATTTACTAAAGCGGTTAAATAAGGGGTGTAACTTGAAGTAAATCCTTGTTTTTCTATCGAAAAGGCGTATTTTGCAGGATTCCATTGTTGTGAAAAGGCATCAGCAGAAGTTGCAACTCCTTGATCTCCCATACCTGCTGCTCTAGCATCGGCAGCAATTAATAAAAAAGGAACTCCTGTAGTTATTACCCTTACACTTTCCTGTGCTTTTGAGATTTGTACAGCAGATAAACAAAGCATTAAAATGGCTATTCTTTTCATTCTATTTCAAAATTTATATTAGACAAATATAGTATATAATTAAAGTATTACAAGTTTTTCAAATTTTTCAGTTTTTTTATTCGTTAAAGATGACTTTACGGTTAGTTTATATACGTAAACTCCTTTTCCTATTTTATCGCCAAAATCATCCCTTCCGTCCCAAGATATTTCTCTAGAAAGAAATCCATCAGTATTTACAATTTGATTTTTCGTCCAAACTATTTTCCCTGTAATTGTCATTACTTGCACTTGAACTTCTAAAGGTTCAAAAGGATGGTTGTGTGTAAACCAAAATTGCGTGTAATTTACAAATGGATTTGGGTAATTTAGTACATTTGTAAGCGTCATTGTTTCATCGCCAACAACAATAAATTGAATTTCGGCAGTAATTGGATTGTTATAAACATCCCATGCTTTGAAAGTTATTGTGTGCAAACCAACCGCCAAATTTCGAAATGGAAATTGCAATTTCCCTTTTTTATAATTGTCTAATTCCGTTTCGTAATAATCATTCATTATAAAAGGCGCACTTTCATTTCCGTCTAAAATCCCCACAATATCATGTCCAATTCCACTTGCGGTATTAATTCCGTTTTCATCTTCCAGAAATGCTAAAAAGAACGGCGAAGCATTTGTAATTCCACCATTTACAAAAGTTTGGTCGTTCATGAATAATTTCACTGTTGGCGAGGTGGTATCGGCTGCAGCCAATGTATTAATTCCTCCAATTTTAATTGTGGTATCCACACCAGTATTGTCAATAAATGCTTGATTTTTTTTGGAATAAAAACCGATTCTTCCATTTCCAACAGGAATTTTTATGTCTCTTGGAACAACAAAACCAAACTCAAATTGACCATTTGCAACTGATGCATTTCCTCTGAAAATAGTTTCTCCTAAAGTGTTGAAATTAATTGAAGGGCTATTTCCATCATTGTTGAATGTAGCTTTAATAATGTTTTTGTCAAAAATATTTACTGCCAAAGCGCCGTTATAAGTTGGTAAAAGCATGTCATTTTCATCTGTAATTTCTCCTGAAAGTTTTACATAAGCCAATGATTGAAAATCTGGAATTGTTCCTGTAATAGGAAGATCATTTACTTTCGTTAAACGAATTTTAGGTCTCGGAATAGCCAACATAAGTGCTGGATCTCCAAGATAAAAAACCACATTTGAAGAAGAACTCGGATTGCTATTTTTTGCTAAGCGTAAAGCTTCCGCAATAGAAGTGTATTGGTTGGAGCCATAAGAAAATAAATATTCTGATAATTTGTCATTAAAATATTCTGCCGATCCTTGTCCGATAGAACGAATAGTTGTAATCATAGAAATGGCGCCTCCTTTTGGATTCCAATAGGTGTATTCTCCAGCAGTTGGTCGGTACGGATTATCAAATCTTGAAAAATCGCAGGTGATGGTTATGAACAAAGGGTATTTATATTGATTGCTCAAATTTTGCCCGTCGGATTTTTCCCAAATTCGTTCCCCGGTTAATCCATCTTCACCACCATGACCAAGATAATTGAAAACTAATGCTCCTTTTTCAAATGCATTGAAAATATCCTCTCTTGCTTTTGGGTAACGATTTCCACCCGATGAGGTTTCCTGTACGTAAGAATCCAACAGTACTTTTTTGATGTTTA
>CANINJ010000163.1 GCA_947468985.1 Bacteroidota bacterium | reverse complement strand
CTTCTTTTACCAACTGATTCGTCACTGGAAAATCTTCTTCTTTGTATCTTGAATCCAAATATGCCTTTTGAGAATGCAACGGAATTGGGTAATAAATGGCGCAAGGAATAGCTTTGTCAAGCAAATGTTGCATCAATCCATCTCTGTCGCCGTCGATGATTCTTAGGGTATATTGGTGAAAAACGTGGCAATCGCAAATGTCGCAAATGCTCGGTGCCACAATATTTTTATGTCCTTCGAAAGCTGCAGAATACTTGCGAGCAGCATTTTGACGCGCCGCATTATATTGATCTAATAAAGGTAATTTTGCGTTCAAAACCGCCGCTTGAATACTGTCTAAACGAGAATTTACGCCCACAACATCGTGATGGTACCGAACGTACATTCCGTGATTTACAATTCCACGAAGTTTGTGCGCCAAAGCATCATCATTGGTAAAAATCGCTCCTCCATCTCCATAGCAACCTAAATTTTTTGAAGGGAAAAAAGAAGTTGATCCTACGTGTCCAATCGTTCCAGCTTTCATTTTTGCGCCATCAGAAAACTTGCAATTTGCACCAATTGCTTGGGCATTGTCTTCAATAACATATAAATTAAATTCTTTTGCAATGCGCATAATCGCTTCCATATTGGCGGCGCGACCGAACAAATGCACGGGAACAATGGCTTTCGTTTTTGGCGTAATTGCTTTTTTAATAGCATCAATAGAAATGTTCATATTCACCAAGTCCACGTCGACTAAAACAGGCGTCAATTGCAATAAAGCAATCACTTCAACGGTTGCAGCAAAAGTAAAATCGGCAGTAATAACCTCATCGCCAGGCTTTAAATCCAAACCCATCATTGCGATTTGCAAAGCATCGGTTCCATTGGCGCAAGGAATTACGTGTTTTACATCCAGATATTCTTCTAAATTTTTTTGAAATTGCTGAACTTGAGGTCCATTGATATAAGTATTAGTATCTAAAACTTCTTGAATAGAATTATTTACAGTTTCTTTAATAGCTTCATATTGCCCTTTCAGGTCAACCATTTGGATTTTTTTCATCAATAAACAGGTTATAATGTTGATACGTTTGAAGTCAAAAGTTACTCAAAAAAGCAAATTTTCTCGAAACGAATTACAAAAATAGTTATTTAATGAGTTATAGCAATGAAAATTCTATAAAGTGATGTATTTTAGCCCCACAAATTACAATCTATGTTATTTATATATAATTTAATAGTGGTTTTTGCTGATTTTATTTTGAAAATCGCAGCACTTTTCAACCCAAAAATAAAACTTTTTGTTGATGGAAGAAAGTCCGTTTACAAAGTATTATTCAATAAAATCAAGGCTTACGACAAGACGATTTGGTTTCACGCTGCTTCTTTAGGGGAATATGAACAAGGTTTGCCCGTTATGGAACGGATGAAAAGTAGGTTTCCGAACCATTTGATTGTGCTGACATTTTTTTCGCCTTCAGGTTATGAAGTTCGTAAAAACAATACAATTGCAGATGTGACGGTTTATTTGCCGTTGGATACACAATCCAATGTAGAAAAATTTATGGAAATTGTCCGACCAGATATGGCTTTTTTCATAAAATATGAATATTGGCCAAATTATTTGAATGCGTTGAAAAATAGAGAAACACCAACTTATTTAATTTCAGGAATTTTTAGAGATGACCAATTATTTTTCAAATGGTATGGTGGTTTTTACAGAAATGCTTTGAATGCTTTTGAACATTTTTTTGTACAAAATTCAAAATCAAAAGACCTTTTATTGAAACTTGGAAAATTGAATGTAACTGTTTCTGGCGACACCCGTTTTGATAGAGTTGCGTCGATATTAAATAGAGATAATTCATTAGAATTTATCGAGGAATTTAAGAATAATTCATTAACAATTGTTGTTGGAAGTTCGTGGCCAAAAGACGAATCGTTACTGGTGTCCTATATAAATTCGACTGAAAATGTGAAGTTTATTATAGCGCCTCACAATATCAAAACAGAGCAAATTCAAGCTTTGAAGAGCAGCATTTCTAAAAAAACAATCTTGTTTTCTGAGGTTGATTTTACGAGTTCAAATCCTATAAATTTAGCTCATTTTGATGTTTTCATTATTGATACTATTGGAATTTTGACTAAGATTTACAGTTATGCCGATATTGCGTATGTTGGCGGTGGTTTTGGAAATCCTGGCGTTCATAATATATTAGAACCAGCAACTTTTGGTGTTCCAATTGTTATTGGAACCAATTATTCACATTTTCCAGAAGCTACAGCCCTAGTAAATATGGAAGGCTGTATTTCAATTTCAACACAAGAAGAATTGAATGAAGCTTTTGATAATTTAATTCAAAATCAAGATATTCGGTTTGAAAAAGGTCATATTTGCAGCACTTTCGTGGAAATGAATAAAAATGCAACCGAAATTATAATGAACCATATTGCCCCTAAAAAAACAATCTAAATAAATTAAAAACTAAAAAATGAAACATTTAAAATTACTCCTATTATTATTTGTAGTTCAAATACAAGCGCAACAAGGCGGAATGTGGATTCCTTCTTTATTGCAAGGAATGAACGAGAAAGAAATGAAAAATTTGGGGATGAAAATGACCGCTGCAGATATTTATTCGGTAAATAAATCGAGTTTAAAAGATGCCGTTCCGCATTTTAATGGTGGCTGCACATCAGAAGTAATTTCGCCGAAAGGCTTATTATTAACTAATCATCACTGCGGATTTGATGCCATTCAAAATCATTCGTCCGTAGAGCACGATTATTTAACCAATGGTTTTTGGGCATATAAAATGGATGAAGAATTGCCAAATGAAGGAATGGTGGTGACTTTCATCGTAAAAATTGAAGATGTAACTACAAAAGTTTTGGAAGGAACCGCAAGTTTGACTTCTGAAGCAGAAAAACAAAAGAAAATTCAAGATAATATAACTGCTTTGAACGCTTCATTACCAAAGGAAAGTTGGCAAGAAAACAAAATCAGAACGTTTTATGAAGGCAATCAATACATGCTTTTTATAACGGAAACATTCAAAGATATTCGATTAGTTGGTGCACCACCATCAGCAATTGGAAAATTTGGTTCGGATACCGATAACTGGGTTTGGCCGAGACATACTGGGGATTTTTCGTTGTTTAGAATCTATGCTGATAAAAATAATCGTCCTGCAAATTATTCAAAAGATAACGTTCCTTATACTCCAAAACACTTTTTACCTGTTTCATTGGATGGCGTAAAAGAAGACGATTTCACCTTGGTTTTTGGTTATCCAGGAAAAACAAATGAGTATTTACCAGCTGTTGCAATTGCGCAAATTGTAAACGAATTGAATCCTGCAAAAATCGAAATTCGGGATCACGCCTTGAAAGTTGCCGATGGATTTATGCGAAAAGACAATGCAATCAAAATTCAATATGCTTCTAAATATGCAAGTATTGCCAATTATTGGAAGAAATGGATTGGGGAAACTCAAGGATTGAAAAAATCAGATGCTGTTGCAATAAAAAGAAAACAAGAAATTGCTTTCCAGGAAAAAGTTGTAAAAGCTGGAAAACAATCAGAATACGGAAATTTACTTTCTGATTTCGAAAAAAATTATAATGAAATTGCACCTTATGCTTTGGCGAGAGATTATTTTTCGGAAGTGGCTTTAAGGAATACAGAATTGTTGAGCGTTGGATATAAATTGTATCAATTAGAGCAGGTTTACAATACCAAAGGGGAACAAGCTTTTACCGATAGAAAAAATAATTTAGTGACTGGTTTGGGCGATTTCTATAAAGATTTCAATCCAAATGTAGATAAAAAGGTGTTTGAGCAATTGATTAATTTATATTCAACAAAAGCACCAAAGGAATTTTTGCCTTCTAATTTATCGAATATAAATGCAACGGATTTAGCAACAGAAATTTACGGACAATCTAAATTAGTTGATTATGATGGACTTAAAGCATTACTTTCAGGCGATTCAAAAACCGTTTTAGCCAACTTAAATGAGGATAAAGGGTTTATTTTAATTAAAAATATGGCTGATAAATATCTGAAAGATGTTGCTCCTAAATATGACGAAATCAATTTAAGAATTACTGCTTTGCAACGCACGTATATGAAAGCACAATTAGAATTAAATAAAGGCGCGAGAATTTTCCCTGATGCGAATAGTACTTTAAGAGTTACTTATGGAAAAGTGAAAGGATATGCTCCAAAAGACGCTACCTTATATTCACCTGTAACCTATTTAGATGGTGCGATGGAAAAATACATTCCTGGGGATTATGAATTTGATGTTCCTGCAAAGCTGATTGACTTGTATAAAAAGAAGGATTACGGTCAATATGGTGAAAACGGAAAAATGCCTGTTTGTTTTATAGGAACCAATCATACTACTGGTGGAAATTCTGGTAGTCCTGCAATTGATGCTTATGGAAACCTAATTGGGTTGAATTTTGATAGAGTTTGGGAAGGAACAATGAGTGATATTTACTATGATCCGAGCATTTGCAGAAATGTTATGGTTGATATTCGCTATGTTTTATTCATAATTGATAAATATGCGGGTGCAAATAACTTGATTGAAGAGTTAAAATTAGTACATCCAAAAAAGTAAAGCTTTGAAAAACAAGGCTTACACGGTGAAATGAGTGCTGATTATCGTTAAAATAAAGAATTTTTAACTTTTTTTTACGGTTTTCGATTTGTGGCACAGTAATTGTTAAATAATTTAACAGTTGCAAAGAATTCTTTTTTTGAAAAAAAATTAAAAAATAATTTTTACATATTAAAAAATTTATATCTTTGCTCCGAATTAATAATTAACCTTTTATAATTAAGTAAGATGAAAAAAGTACTTTTAAGT
>CANINJ010000162.1 GCA_947468985.1 Bacteroidota bacterium | reverse complement strand
TTTCATTATTTTATATTTTAAAGTGTAAATTTATAAAACCTACATGATAATAAATAAATAAATTTTGATTTTAAGTCAATCTTAACTTAAGTTCTGGATTAAAATAGTCAATAAAAACTAACTAATTCTATTCAAATGTATTTTTTCTGGAGGATGTAAAACCATCGGGAATTTTTCAATTTTCACAGAGCTGCTGTCCAATCCAAATGCTTTTTCTTCTGACAAACTGAATTTTTTAATTAAGAAATAAGCATTCATAACAATTTTTTCATGCCATAATAAATCGCTATCATTAGATAAGAATTTTTCTGACAAAACAAATTTGAAATCTCCAAGAATATTGTTTTTATTCAAAGATTCGTAACGACTTGTAACGTCAACTTCGCCATTATGAACCATGTCTTTCAAAACTTCTTTAAACATCAAATTAATTTTTGTAGGTTCTCTGAATCCTAAATTGAAATCAATTCTAAACAAATCATCTTTAATTATTTCCGTAACTTTATATTCAGTTTTGTAGGGTTCGCTAAGAATATTTACGTGAACAAACCAATATAAATCAGCTCTTTTTGGTCTTTTTTGCAATATAGAATACATTACTTTTTCTTCTATTTCATCACCGCGATTGGCATTGGTCATGTAAACCAAATGCGTCGCATATTTTGGAATAGTTAAATCGGCGCTTAATTCAGCTAAAACCTTTCTGTAGGAATCAATTTTCACAAATTTGGTGTAATTTCTACTAATTTTCTTAGCCAAATGCCAAGTCGTCATTATTCCAATTAAAATTGTTGCAATAAATAAAGTCACATAACCACCATGTAAGAATTTATTCAAATTGGCAATTAAGAAACTGATTTCAATTGCTAAATAAATAAGAATTAAAGGAGTAATTAAAAACCATGAAATTCTCTTAATTATCATAAAATAGGTAAGTAGCAATGTAGTCATAATCATGCAAAGTACAATCGCTAAACCATAAGCACCCTCCATATTACTTGATTCTTCAAAATGCAAAACAATCATAACACAGCCTATAAAAAGCAACCAATTTATAGATGGAATATACAATTGTCCTTTTAACTCAGTAGGATATTTTATTTTTACTTTTGGCCAAAAATTCAAACGCATGGCTTCATTTATTAGCGTAAATGAGCCACTAATTAAGGCTTGAGAAGCAATTACAGCAGCTAGAGTAGCAATTACAATTCCAAAAGGTAAAAACCAACTTTCCATAATTAAATAGAATGGGTTTCCATTTTTGCCTCCTAATGTTTGTAATGTCTCTCCTTCGTGATGAATTAAATAAGCAGCTTGACCAAAATAATTTAATACCAAGGTCGTTTTTACAAAAATCCAACTGATTCTAATATTTTTTCTTCCGCAATGTCCCATGTCTGAATACAAAGCTTCTGCACCAGTTGTACAAAGGAATACGAATCCTAAAACATAAAACCCTTCTGGGTGAATAGATAGTAAATGAATAGCATAATACGGGTTTAAAGCTTTTAAAACTTCAATATGGTTAGCCATTTGAATTGCTCCAAGAACACCTAACATTCCAAACCAAATTAGCATCATAGGAGCAAAGAACTTACCTACTAATTTTGTTCCAAATTGTTGAATTGTAAAGAGTACGAATAAAATCCCAATTACGATTGGAATGGTATTAATATCTGGATAATAAGTTCTAATTCCCTCAACTGCAGAGGCTACAGAAATTGGTGGCGTGATTATTCCGTCTGCTAAAAGGGCACTTCCACCAACAATTGCTGGGACGATTAGCCATTTTACTTTGGTTCGTTTTACTAATGCATATAACGCAAAAATCCCACCTTCACCGTTGTTGTCAGCACTTAGTGTTATTAATACATATTTGATGGTAGTTTGTAAGGTTAAGGTCCAAAAAATACAGGAAACCCCACCTAATACAACATCGGCATTAATAGCGTGAAGCCCAATGATTGCTTTCATTACATACAAAGGAGAAGTTCCAATGTCGCCATAAATTATACCTAAAGTAATTAATAATCCACCAAAAGTTAATTTACTGTGTAAATCGTGATGTTGAGCCTTCATAAAAAATATCTTAAAAAAGAGGACAAATTTATTACTATTAAATTTAATATTGATAAATGATTCTATTTTTTTTGTTTTTTGAATAAAATATTTTGTCAAATAAAAAAGCACCGTCAATTGGCGGTGCTTTCTAAGAGTTTTATAAATTTTATCTTCGATTATTTCTCGACTCCCTATTTTCACTTCGTGTTTCTCTTCTTGGTTCACTTCTTGTTTCGCTTCGAGGCGTTACATTTGATCTTGAATTTCCTCTCGGAGTTTCTGTTTGAGTTCTATTTCCTCTCGGAGCTTCACTTTCAGTTCTATTATTTCTTGGTGAAACGTTCTCGGTTCTATTATTTCCTCTTGGTGAAACAGAATTATTAGAATTTGCTCTCGTTCTTGTTGAAGCTCTATTTTGATCTAATTCATAGCGATTGCTAACACTTGAATTTCGTCTTCCAAAGGAACGTTCTGGATTTCTAACTTCATAACTATTTGCTCGTAAATTCTGATGTAAATTGATTGCCACGGTACTTCGTCTAACATTTACGTAATTGTAATGATTGTTGTAATTTATCCAACTATGTACATTTTTGTGGTATCTGTAAATTGGAAATGGATGCCAATAATAGTAAAAACTTGGATAAAACCCCCAATTCCATGCAGAACGATAAGGTCTGTAATTTGAAGTCCAGAAATAGGTGAAAATAACTGGTGAATGAACATAAATTGGTTCGTAGATATAATTATTTCCGTACATATACACATCGCCAACAACTTGAACTTGCATGCGATTGTTATCATCTTTTTCAACTTCAATTGTAGCAACATCTTGAAAAATATCTTTTTCTAAAACCGCTTGAATAATAATTAAATGGGTTCTGCCTTCAACAGATTCAATAACTCGCAAATAATCAACTTGATTGTCATTGTTCAAATCTAAATTTGAAATTTTCAATTTAGGATCGTTTAAGCGTCTTTCAAAATCTTCTAAATTTTCAGAATCTCCAAAAATTGAAGCAACCGCTTTTAAATCTAAATTATCACTAATTTCAGAATTACTTGCGTTGATGGTCGTTTTGTCTTGCGCAAAAATGGGATTTGCAAAAAAGAAAGCAATAAAAGCAAAGGAAATGATTTTCGTTTTCATGGTATTTTTATTTTTAATTATTACTATTTATGGAATATTCAATTACTATGCCAACAATTTAATAATGTTTAATTTGGATTTTCTTACAAAGAAATAATGTAAATTAGCAACAATAAAGGTAAATGATATGAAAAATAGTTTCGTTTTTTTAATGGTTATAATTTTGATTTTTTCCTGTAAATCAAAAGTTATGAAGTCTCAAATGGACAATATAAATTATAATGTTTCTGTTTCATTGGATACTATTTTTACTGATAAAATCAGTATTCGAGCCATTCTAATTGATAAAAATAAAGTTTGGTATGCAGCTGATAAAAACAGATTTGGCTATTATGATTTGAAGAAAAATAGGCGAGTAGAGTGTGAAATAAGTAGAGATTCCTTGCAATTAGAATTTAGAAGTATTGCCCAAACGGAAAAAGCTATTTTTGTTTTGAGCATTGGAAATCCTGCATTATTGTATAAAATTAATAAGAAAGATTTGTCTGCAACATTGGTTTATAAAGAAGTTAACGAGAAAGTATTTTACGATGCCATTCAATTTTGGAATAATAAGGAAGGAATTGCCATTGGCGATCCAACTCAAGATTGTTTTTCTATAATAATTACTCGTGACGGTGGCAATTCTTGGAATAAAATTCCGTGTCAAAATTTACCTAAAATTGATGAAGGCGAAGCTTTTTTCGCAGCGAGTAATACCAATATTTGTATCAAAGGCTCAAAAACTTTCTTAGTTTCTGGCGGAAATAAATCGAGAGTTTTTGTTAGTGATAACAAAGGAATTTCTTGGAATGTTTATGATACGCCAATTACTCAAGGTCACGCAATGACAGGAATTTTTTCGGCTGATTTTTTCAATGAAAACACAGGAATTATTGTTGGTGGAAATTACGAAGAACAATCCGATAATTCTGCCAACAAAGCAATTACGAATGATGGTGGAAAAACCTGGAAATTAATCGGTGTAAATGAAGGTTTTGGATATGCTTCTTGCATTCAGTTTGTACCACATTCCAATGGAGATGAATTAGTTACTTTAGGAACATCGGGCTTTTATTTTTCAAATAGTCAAGGAACTTCTTGGAAAAAACTAACAGATGAAAAG
The DNA here is from genome assembly GCA_947468985.1 of Bacteroidota bacterium. Lineage (GTDB taxonomy): Bacteria > Bacteroidota > Bacteroidia > Flavobacteriales > Flavobacteriaceae > Flavobacterium. The sequence continues at coordinate 586 of CANINJ010000162.1, read as the reverse complement.
GAACTTTTCACCCTTAGATTTCAAAACGACACTACTGCTTTTGCAGCTGGTAAAAATAAATTGATTCGGATTAATATCAAAAATAATGATAAACGGTTTTAATTAATTCTTTCTATCTTCTTGGGCCTTTTTCTCGGTATTGTTGTAATAATTTTTTATTAAATTCGTCTTCAGCTTTTTTAAGTTTTATAATTTTTACTGGACTTAAAATGCTTTTTAGGCTAATAATTAGATTTTTTCGTAATTGAAACACTTCATCTTCTGAAGCTTCCATTTGTGTCAAAATGGTTAACGCTTCTTTATCTGACATTTTACCCAAAGTCTCATTATCCATTTTTTTGATATAAGAAATGGATTTTTGATGTTTCAAATCAAATTGCTTATCTTCAAATAAATTATATATTGGCCAAAATTTTTCAGCTTCGGTTGAAGTTAAGGATAAATTATTTGTAATAAACGCCACTTTTAGGGCATAAATCTGCTCTTTCTTTTCTAACATTTTCTTTCCTTGTGCATAAAAGTTGATGGAAACTAATAACAATAGTATGGTAAAAATATTTTTCGTTTTCATTTTGTTCTGTTTTTA
>CANINJ010000161.1 GCA_947468985.1 Bacteroidota bacterium | reverse complement strand
GATTAGTTAAGTTAACAAAAACGCTACAGATTTTTTGTTTTTTTATAATTATTTTCGCAAAAATATGTTAATAAAATTAATTAACAATTAATTTATTATGATAAATTTACTTTTAAACAAGAGAAGATTCAAATATTTCACCTTCTCAAATATTTAAAAAATTAAAAATACTTCTCAAACGCTTTATCTCATATAATGATTGATTTTCTGGCTTTAAGAGGATTTAGTTTTAAAAGATGTTTTGAATTTCTTTAAGCTCTTGAATTTCAGCATCTTTAAATGCAACTACTAATGAAAGTTGCTTAATCAAATTATGATTCGAAATTGAATATAATTCCATAATCTCTAAATTTTAAATTACTTATTCTTATGACTTTTTATGAATAAAAAAAGGGTTCAACTTTAATTAAAAAGTCAAACCCCGTTATTTTTTAACTTACACACTTTGCGGGATAGTGTCAAGAATAAAAAACCATAGATTTTAAGTCTATGGTTTTCCAGATTTATTTTGAAATTACTTTTACGCTCCTCGAACAGCTTCAAAAGTACCTTCGGTGATAGTAGCTGTAGTTCCGGTTGCGGACTTAACCGTGCCTGAAAAAGTACCTATTACTTTTCCTGGATTTGTTGGATTAGAAGTAAACGTAGTATTTGATAAAGATGATATATTTACATTCATTGTTGCCCCACTTCCGGTTGAATACATTTCTGTCAGTTGTTGAGCGTCATCAAGAAATATTATATTAAAACCCTGGGTTGTAGAAGAAGAATTAAAAATAAAATTTCCAGATGAATTAGTTGGAAAGACCATACTTACAGTTATAATTGGTGAACCACTTGAATTTGTCTTCTGTAAAGCAATTGTGTTTACTGAATAAGTTGCTTGACCTCCAGCAGCAATAGCGCCACCTCCTGTAAGATGATTTCCTTCCCATTGATATAAAACTCCATTTAATTTAAAACTCCACTTATATAAACCTGAAGAGGAATCATTAGACGAGCTACAAGAAATAAGTAATAAACCTATTGTTAATCCCAAAAGTAATTTTTTCATATTATTTTGTTTTAATTTCTCCTACTTCGGTACTGAATTGGCTTTTCGGATGGTTCCCAATTTATATTACGTTAAACTATTATTTTAAATTAATCATTTTCACTTCAACAACTACACCGTTGGAATTTACAATTTGAACAAATACAATCCAGTTCCACTCCATATATTCAAAGATATTGTGGTGTTTGTTTCTGATGCTGTTATTGGTGTTGATGCTACTAAACGATTGCTAAATTTTATTAATAATTGAATACTATTAAATTTTCACTGTTTTTGTTTATTAACTTTAATAAACTAATATATCAACAGTGATTTAAGTTTCTTATCTCCTAGAAAGTTTAGAATATCTATCTGTTAAATTAGTTTGAGTAGTTTGATCATAATCTTGAATAATTAATTCTGAATCAGTCAAAGATACAATGTGGGATTTATAAGTATCAACATTCGAAGGAGTTACTGTGAAATCAGTAAAAGTAATAACAAGATCATCCCCACTTCTCACCCAAGTTTCGGAACTTGATGTTGGAGTTGGATCAACGTATAATTCACAAACTCCTGTAATAGGGTTAGTGGTATAACCTTGATATGATAAAGTTCCATTACTAACAAACTCAGTATAACTTTGCAAATCACAAACATTAGCAGAGTTTGGGGTCCAAACTATAGTACTTCCAGTACCTTTAGCTCCATCTGCTGTAAAACCCCATTTACCAACTAGTGAAGGAGAACTACTGTCTTTGCTACATGAAATAGAAAGAACTGCAACAACAAATAATAACGAATAATTAATTAATTTTTTCATAAGTTTTTTTATGCCCCATAGCCAGCAGTTAGATTAGTTAAGTTAACAAAAACGCTACGGATTTTTTGTTTTTTTATAATTATTTTCGTAAAAATATGTTAATAAAATTAATAAACAATGTTAAATTGTATTTATTTACGTTATAAACAAAAAAAAGGCGTTCCTAACGGTTCGCCTTTTTCACTCCAAATTCATTCACTTTAAATACTCCACAAACGCTTTATCGTTTCTAATACTTGTTTTTTTGGCTTTAAGATGTTTTGATTCTCAAAGACGTTTTGTCTTTCTTTAAGTTCTTGAATTTCTGTGTCTTTTAATACAATTGCTTTCAAAAGTTGCTGAATTAAATTATCAATATGTATGAAGGCGTTGGTAACTTCATAATATTGGTCAATAGAGCGCTTCTTTCTTCGGATTTCTAAGGTAACATCCGTTTTGTTTTCTTGAATAGTGGCGAGATTAAAATCTACAAAAACTGCCGAATTTAAAAATTCTTTCGATTCTAATGTAACTCGGTATGGGCTTTCGTCCTGTAAGGCAATCTTATATTTTTTGTCTAATAAAGGAATTAGGACTATGCTATCTTTAATTTTAGGAATTGAATATTCCATTGAAAATGACTCGTTTAAATTTGGAATTGAATATAGTACCATAATTGCCTAATTTTAAATTACTTACTTCAATCAGTTTTCTTTAAACTGTTATTGTAATAAATTTAATAGGTAATATTGTATTGCTATAATAGTATCGATTAAAAGCAAAAAAAACCAACCAAATGACTAAATAAATCCATTTGAAACACATATTATGACTTTTATGAAACTGCATTTTTTTAAAATTAAAAATTATATTTTCATTAATAAATTGATTAATAGAATATAATGACTACTTTTGTTTAACAAACCTACCCAAACCATGAACAATGTTAAAAATGTTTTTAGTATAAAAGACCTTGAAAACCTTTCGGGAATCAAAGCCCACACAATAAGAATTTGGGAAAAACGATACAATGTCCTAGAACCTATGCGCTCTGACACGAACATTAGGTATTATAATTTAGTTAATTTACAGAAATTACTAAACATTACCTTGCTGCACGATCACGGGTACAAAATATCCAGAATTGCTAAATATTCAAACGAGGAAATTCCTGAAATTGTTAAAGGAATAGTTTCGGAAATAAGCGTGAAAAGCCACGCCATTTCTTGTTTTAAAATGGCAATGCTAAATTTTGACCAATCTTTATTTTTTACAACCTTCAATACACTACTGTCCAAGAAAACTTTTCGCGAGGTTTTTTATGACGTATTTATTCCATTAATGAATGAAATTGGTTTGTTGTGGCAATCTGACACAATTACACCAGCTCACGAACATTTTATTTCCTATTTAATCAAACAAAAACTACTAATAAATACAGAAAAATTACAGATTTTAAAGCCTACAAATGACGAAAGAGTTTTTGTATTGTATCTTCCTTCCAATGAAATTCACGAATTGGGATTAATGTACTTGAATTATGAAATTTTGCACCACGGATATCGTTCTGTTTTTTTAGGCGAAAGTATTCCTTTGGATAATTTAAAGGATTTGAAGAAATATTTTAACAATGTTACTTTCATTTCCTATTTAACTGTTCAGCCTAACAAAGATGAAATAAACCCTTATATTTCCTCATTAAACAGTGAAGTATTAAATGATGACAATACTGAATTATGGCTTTTGGGAAGAATGGTAGATTATATTGAGCCTAAAAATATTTCAGAGAAAACAAGAATTTTTAGATCTATTTCAGACCTTGTAGTTTATCTATAAATATATCCTTTTTTTTAGTTTATCCCTTTTAAATTTAAAATGAAAAAAGACATTAAAATTATCGGTTCGGGTTTTTCATCATTAGCAGCAGCTTGTTATTTGGCACAAAAAGGGCATCAAGTTACTGTTTATGAGAAAAATGCATCCATTGGCGGGAGAGCCAGACAACTAAAAAAAGAAGGTTTCACATTTGACATGGGCCCAAGTTGGTATTGGATGCCTGATGTTTTTGAACGCTTTTTTGGTGATTTTAATAAAAAACCATCCGATTATTACGAATTAATAAAACTTTCACCAGCCTACAGAGTTTATTATGGAATAGATGATTTCATTGCAATTGCTGATAATTTAGAAGAAATTATTAAAACTTTCGAATCCATTGAAAAAGGAAGTGGGAGAATTCTTGCGAAATTTATGGCGGAAGCAAAAAGCAATTATGATATTGCCATAAAAGATTTAGTTTACCGACCTGGCGTTTCTGCTTTAGAATTAATTACCAAAGAAACTGCTTTGAAAGTCGGGCAATTCTTCAGTAATATCAGCAAAGATGTTCGGAAAAAATTTAAAAACGAACGCTTAATCCAAATATTAGAATTCCCGGTTTTATTCCTTGGTGCAAAACCTTCCGACACGCCGTCATTCTATAGTTTTATGAATTATGCCGATTTTGGAATGGGAACTTGGCACCCAAAAACAGGAATGTACGACGTGATTCTTGGTATGGAAAGTTTAGCATTAGAATTAGGGGTTTCCTTCCAAACAAATGCAAACATTGAAAAGATTATTGTAGAAAATAAAACAGCCATTGCGTTAAAAATTAATGACGAAAGAATAAATGCTGACATCATTTTGAGTGGAGCAGATTATCATCACACAGAAACTTTATTGGACGAAGAACACCGTGCTTATTCAGAAAAATATTGGGCAAGCAGAACTTTTGCCCCTTCTTCCCTACTCTTTTATGTGGGTTTTAATAAGAAAATAGAAAATATAACGCACCACGCTTTGTTTTTTGATGTTGATTTCAATCAGCACGCTAAAGACATTTATGATGAACCGAAATGGCCAGACAATCCTTTGTTTTATGCAAATTTCCCTTCAATTACCGATGAAACTGCAGCCCCAAAAGGAATGGAATCTGGATTTTTCTTGATTCCATTGGCACCAGGAATTGAAGACACCGAAGCATTACGAGAAGCCTACTTTGAAAAAATAATTGATCGTTTTGAGACATTAACACAGCAAAATATAAAAAATAATATTATTTTTAAAGAATCTTTTTGCAAAAACGATTTTGAAGAAGTCT
>CANINJ010000160.1 GCA_947468985.1 Bacteroidota bacterium | reverse complement strand
TTGTACTTTTGAAAAGTGAAAATACTATTTTTTCACAACTATTTCTTCCAAAATTTCAATTTCTTTTTTAATCTTTTTTTTCTAAAAAATTTAAATTGAAAATCAGCGGTCATTTTCCATAGCGTTTCAAAGATAAGTTGTTCTGATTCTCCTGAAATTTTAGCATATTCATTACTCATTATTGCTACCATTTCTTTTTTGGGAGTCAAACGGCAAAGGTTTTTCATTCGGACTTCAAAAGGCATTGATTTGTGAAATAACATTCGATTTAAATCGACCAAAAAGAAATCATATTTTCCGTCAAAACCTTTTTTTATTAAGGTATTCCCTGGTGAATGGTCTAAAAACTCAATTCCCTTTTGATGTAAATCATAAGAAAAATGAGTAAATTGACGTAAAATTATTTCATTTTCAGGAAAATCTGGAATTTCTACCAATTCTCTATAAGTCAAATCACATTCAAGATGTTCACTAATGTAATAACTATCTTTTAAACCTAAAAAAGTAGTATTTTCAAAATAAGCAATGGGCTGTGGTGTTCCAATTTTATTTTCTAATAAGATATTCGCAAATTCAAAGGAACGTCTGGCTTTTGATTTTCTAAAATATTTATAGACTATTTTATTAATCAAATTAGGAACTTTGAATGATTTTATATTGATTTTTTGCGCCTCTAAATCGAAAAGTTTAATGACATTTCTTTTGCCATCGCCAAATAACAAACCATTTGAAGCAAAAGCAGAAACAAAAGCAGCAATTTCAGTATTAAATTTTGAATAATTGGTAGCGAAAGTTATATTTAAAAACATTTATTAAAATTTAATCTTTTCTAGTTACAACAGTTGCAAATTGAGGATAACGTATATCTAATTGCGTAAATAAAACGGGGATATTATATAAATAAGGTTTTAAGGAACGGCTTTTATTAATACCTTCACTTAATTTTATTTCATAACCAGCCTCTTTATACATTCTATTGATGCTTTTTTCAGTAAAAAAACGTAAATGTGTAAAGTCCATAACCCCAAAACTTTCATATTTCCAATCCTTTTTGAGTAAAACTTTCATAAAAGTATTGTGATACCTAACATTTGGAATTGAACTAATTAATACACCATTTGGAGATAATTTACTTCTAATTTTTTTTAAAACGCTGTATGGATCAACTAAATGTTCCAAAACATCATTGAAATAAATAACATCAAAATAATTATCTGGAAGAGCATCCAAGTGTTTTTCACACTCACCAGCAAAAACCTTGTCCAATATTTTTGAAGCAATAGCAGCTTCGGATTCCATTAATTCAATTCCCCAAACTTCAGCCTCATTTTGTTTTTTTATTACTTCGGCGAAACAACCATTTCCACAGCCAATTTCAATTACTTTTCTTGCGTCTTTTGGCAAATATTTAAGCATTTCATATCGAATATTATCGTAGTAACCTTGAGGTTTGTTTGTATAATCCATTAGAGAGTTTTTTTTCAAAGATATATAAAAATTTCTAATGCCAAATTAACTATATTTGTTAATTGGTATTTAAAACCAAAATATTCTTTTAAAAAACAACTAATAAATGATTCAAGGTTCTGTTATAATTATTAATTACAATACTTCAAAACTCACATTAAATGCTTTACAATCAATAGAAAAAAAAGTAGTTGACTTAGATAAATATGAAATTATTATTGTGGACAATGCAAGTGAAAAAGAAGATTTTGATGCATTAAAAAACGGTTTAATTAGCTTTGGAATTGGGTTTGTAAAATTAATAAGAAGTAAAATAAATGTAGGTTTTGGAGCCGGCAATATGATTGGAGTTCAAAGTGCAATTGGGAATTTCTATATTTTTATGAATAGTGATGTTCTTCTTCTTGAAGATTCATTTTCTGAAATGATTTCATTTTTAAATAAAAACCCTAACGCTTCAATAGTTGGCTGTCAAGCCGTTAATGAAAACAGTGAGCCTTTCAAAGCATTTGACTATAATTTAAGTTTGAAAAGTGAATTATTAAGTGATTCATTATTGCAAATTCTAAATCCAAAAAAATATTTTCCTAGAATGTTAATAACCAAGAATCCAATAAAAGTTGGTGCAGTTCCAGGGTCATTATTCACTTGTGTTGCAAAGGATTTTGATGAAATTGGCGGGTTCGACACCTCAATATTCTTATATTATGAAGAAAAAGATTTAGCTTTTAGAATGCAACAAAAACTTAATAAAGATATTTATTCCTTACCCTACTTACCCTATATTCACTTAAAAGGGAAAAGTACTAAACCATCGCAAAAGATTAGAAATGAAATGAAAATTTCTCAATTTTATGTAATTCAAAAGAACTTAGGTTCAATAAAATATAAGCTATTTTATTTTTCTCAATTTAGTATTTTCGTTTTAAAGTCATTATTTAGTAAAAAAAATAGATCTTATTTAATTCTATTATTAAATGGAATTTCGATTGCTAAATCAATTAAACATTCTCAAAAAATAATAAAATAATTATGACAATCCTTCATATTTCTGCAGTAAAAAATTGGGGTGGTGGTGAAAATCACATTGAAAATTTATGTTTTGAATTACAAAAATCAAATCCTGAAATTAATAACATTATACTTTGTGTTGAAAATGGACTTTTTCATCAGAGATTACAATCAACTAATCTAAATTTTGAAACATCCCCATTATCGTTTAATCTAGATATTCGATTTTCATTTAAAATAATTTCATTGTGCAAAAAATATAATGTTGACATTATACATATTCACGACCCATCCGCAATAGCATTAACAATTATAGCAGATAAATTTCGGAAATTACCCCCTTTTATTTTTAGCAAAAAAACATCTTTCCCAATAAAAAAGAAAAAACTCACGCTTTACAAATACAATTATTCAAAAATTAAAAGATATTTATGTGTTTCCGAAGAGACAAAAAGAATTACACAAGAAGCTATAATTGACAAAAATAAATTGACAACTATTTATCACGGAACCAATATATCTAATAAAAAAACAGATACCCCATTTCTTTTAAGAGAAAAATTTGAAATTGATAAATCAAAGAAAATAATTGGTATAATTGGAAACCACATTAGAGCTAAAAACTTTGAAACTTTAGTTGAAATGGTTGATATCATTGTAAATAAAGAAAAAATACAAGATTTTATTTTTATTCAAATTGGTAATTTTACAGACAGGACACCCGCATTAATTCAATCTGTAAAAGATTTGAAACTTGAATCTAATTTGCACTTTTTAGGTTATATGGCAAATGCTTCTAATTTCATACCTCAATTTGATGCTCTGCTAATAACTTCTCAAAGCGAAGGGATTCCCCAAGTTATTTTCGAAAGTTTTTATCATAAAAAGCCTGTTGTAAGTACAAATGTTGGAGGAATTCCAGAAATTATTGAGGATGGTGTTAATGGACTTTTAGCTTCAAAGCATAATCCTGATGAATTGGCAAAAAAATTGATTTATTTATTTGAAAATGAAAATCTTATTCCTGATTTTGTAACACTTTCAAATAAATTACAATTAGAAAATTATACAACTTCTAAAATGGCACAAAAAACACTAATTGAATATCAAAATGTATTAAATGGAAATTAACCAAGAAATTCACAACGCATACGAAATCATAAAAGAAGGCGGAATTATACTTTATCCAACAGATACGGTTTGGGGAATTGGTTGCGATGCGACGAATCCTGAAGCCGTTGGCAAAATCTATAAACTCAAAAAAAGAGCAGAAACGCAAAGTATGATTGTGCTGATGAATGGCGAAAAAATGATGTACAATGTTTTCAAAGACATTCCAGAAGTAGCTTGGCAATTAATAGATTTATCCGAAAATCCAACAACACTAATTTTAGACAATCCAAGAAATGTAGCGGCAAATTTAATTTCTCAAGACAAATCGTTAGGAATTAGAATTGTAAAAGAGCCTTTTTGCTTCAAATTAATGGAAAAAATGAGAAAACCATTAGTATCCACTTCTGCAAATATTTCGGGGCAACCCACGCCGATTGCTTTCAAAGATATTAGTCCAGAAATTATAAAAGGTGTGGACTATGTTGTAAATTTGCACCGCGATAAAATTGGGGGAAAGCCATCGACAATTATAAAATTGACAAATGATTCGCAGGTGAAAATTATTAGGAAGTAAAAAAATAGCCACGAATTCACGAATTTTAATTTCTAATAAATTTATAAAATTCGTGAATTCGTGGCAAAAAAAATTATGGCAGATATTTTATATAAAGAGGAAAGCTACAAAATAATGGGGATTTTATTTGATGTTCATCGCAACTTAGGTGGTGGATTTTCAGAAATCGTTTATAAAGATGCTTTGGAATTTGAATTTAATGAAAATAACATTCCTTATGAAAGAGAAAAGGAATACACTGTTAATTATAAAAATATAATTTTAAATCATAAATTTTATGCCGATTTTGTTTTATTTGATTCAATTATTTTAGAGATAAAATCAAGTGAGAACTTGCATCCAAAGCATTATTCTCAATGTTTAAATTATTTAAAAGTTTCTAAGAATAGGCTGGCTATTTTAGCTAATTTTAATTCTATTTCTTTGGAACACAAACGCATTATAAGATAGAAATCTGCTAATTTGCGGTAAAAATTATGAATTACAAAACAGCATTAAATAATAAAATATTCGAAGTAATTTCAAAAGCTTCCCAAGAACTAAACATAGAAAGCTATGTGATTGGTGGGTTTGTGCGGGATTTACTTTTAAATAGAGATTTCAAAAAAGACATCGATATTGTTGCCGTGGGTAGCGGAATTGAACTTGCATTAAAAGTATCGGAATTACTTCCTAACAAACCAAAAGTCCAAGTTTTTAAGACTTATGGAACTGCTATGTTGCGTTTTGAAGATACCGAAATTGAGTTTGTTGGCGCTCGAAAGGAATCTTACCACTTTGAAAGTAGAAATCCGGTTGTAGAAAATGGGACTTTAGAA
>CANINJ010000159.1 GCA_947468985.1 Bacteroidota bacterium | reverse complement strand
GTAAACACGCGTACAAACCCCTCTTCTTTGAGGACAAGAATCTAAAGCAACCGATTTACTCTTCTTAGTTATCTGAGTTCTTCCTGTTCTTACTAATTGTTGAATTGTTGGCATAATTAATACTAAAAATTACTTATATATTAAATTTCCCGCTTTTTACGGGGTTGCAAATATACAAATTATTTTTTTCTATCCAAATCATAAACCATTAATTTTCAAACCATTTTGTTAACCCTAATTTTTATTATACTATTTTAGTATTTTTACGTTACATTTATAAAAAACTTAGTAACAATTTGAAAAGGACGCTACTTTTATTCTTATTTATTTTCATAAGCTATTCGACTTCAGCTCAAAATAGCTATTTAAAAATTTCTGGCGTATCAGAATCAGAAAATAAAACGATAGATTCCATTGGATACAATAAAAAACATTCCAATGTGAAAGGTGTTTTTGATGAAGTTCAATTGGTTTCCGATAAATTAATGAAGCACGGTTTTATAGATACCGAAGTTTTGAAGAATTCTAAAGTAAATGACAGCACATTTTTATTCCAAATTCAGCTTGGAACTAGAACGAATTTTATACATATATATATAGGTAGAAATTCTACATTAAAATCGTTTGCTAATTTTGAATCTAAAAGCGATACATTAATAATGAAAATCGGCGAAACTGAATCTTTTTTAAATCAAATTTTAGGCAAATTAGAAACGAATGGTTATTCCCTTTCCAAATTGAAACTCGTTAATTTCAGAAAAATTAAAAATTCTCTTTTCGCAGAATTAGTTTTAGAAACTGGAAACCTTCGCAAATTGAATGATATTGTAATTAATGGTTATGATAAATTTCCTGAAGGGCACAAAAAAGAAATAGTACGGCTACATAAAAATAAAACTTTCAATCAGGAAAATCTAAAGAAAATATATAGCGATTTTGAGAAATTTAGATTTGTAACTCAAACGAAATGTCCTGAAATATTGTTCACAAAGGACACTACCAAAGTTTATGTTTATTTGGAAAAATCAAAGCCGAATAAATTTGATGGTTATATTGGATTTTCAAATGATGAAAAAAGCAAAGTGATATTCAATGGGTATTTGGATTTATTATTGGTAAATATTATGAATGCTGGCGAAGAATTTTCGCTTTATTGGAAAAGTGATGGCGGCAATCAAAAAACATTTAATTTAGGGGTTGAAGTGCCATATATTTTCAAAAGTCCTATTGGGATAAAAGCAAGTTTAAATATTTTCAAACAAGATAGCATCTTTCAAAATACAAGAACCAACATTGATCTTGGTTATTTTTTTAATTACAATAGCCGTCTTTATTTAGGTTATCAATCGGCAGAATCGAGTGATATTCAAAATAAAAATAGTGACGTTATTAGTGATTATAAAAACTCGTTTGTAACCACAAATTATGAGTTTATTGACTACCAAAATTCAAATTTTCTATTTCCTGAAAAGTCTAAAATTAGCGCCAAAATTGGATTTGGTTCTCGGGATTCAAATTTAAAATCCTACCAACAATTTTTCGCTACTATTGATTTGAGCCACTCTTTATTTTTAAATGAAAAAAATTGTATCAATATCAAAAGTCGGAATTACTATTTGCAAAGCGACCAATATATTATCAATGAATTATACCGTTTTGGCGGAATAAATTCAATTCGAGGATTTAATGAAAATAGCCTTCAAGCCAATGTGTTTTCATCTTTGTTGACCGAGTATCGTTATGTTCTTGCGCCAAGTATTTATGTCCATTCTATAATGGATTACGGATATTATAAAGATACCGTGAATTCAAAAAGTGGTAGTTTATTAGGTCTTGGTTTTGGTTTTGGATTGCTCACAAAAAACGGACTTTTTAATATTGTTTACGCAAATGGAAGCGCAAAAGACCAAGTAATAAAACTCTCAAATTCAATTGTTCACATCAGTTTTAAATCGAATTTTTAAAAACCTTGTAGCTTACCAACTTTATCCTATATTTGCAATATGGAAAAAGAACACCTTATATTTGGAATACGTGCAATAATTGAAGCAATTCAATCTGGGAAAGAAATAGACAAAGTGTTTGTTCAAAAAGAAATTTCGGGAGAGTTGATGAAGGATTTAATGAAAGTGATGAAACGAAATAACATCAATTTTTCGTATGTTCCTGTTGAAAAATTGAACCGTTTGACGCCAAATAATCATCAGGGAGTTGTGGCAAGTATTTCGCCTATTTCTTTTTATGATTTAGAAACATTAATAGAAACAGTAATTGAAAACGGCAAAACGCCATTGTTTCTAATTTTAGATCAAATTTCTGATGCGAGAAATTTTGGTGCAATTATCAGAACTGCTGAATGCACTGGTGTAAATGGTATAATTGTTCAAAAAGCAGGTTCTGCACCCGTGAATGGCGATACTGTAAAAACATCGGCAGGAGCGGTTTTTAATATTCCAATTTGTAAAGTTGAACACATAAAAGACGCCATTTTTTTATTGCAAGCAAGCGGTATAAAAACGGTTGCGGCTACTGAAAAAACAGATCAAAATATATATGATATTTCATTAAATGAACCCGTAGCAATTATTATGGGATCGGAAGATCGAGGTGTAAATCCTTCGGTATTGAAAATTGTTGATGAAAAAGCGAAACTTCCAATGTTTGGGACTATTGGCTCATTAAATGTATCTGTTGCGTGTGGGGCTTTTTTATATGAAGCCGTTCGCCAACGAAAATAAGCTTCCTAATCCCTCAAGGAAGATTGATGAGACGGGTTAAGACTTTGGTTTTAACTCGTTTTTGTTTTCAATATATTGGTAATTTATTTTAGGATTTGAAATGTAGAAAAATGGATTTTCGTCTTCTAATACTTCTTCAATTTCAATTTTTGGAAGGTTTACAAAATTTCCGTATTCATCAAAACGTTGCATAAATTTATCCTCTTCTGCATTAAAATCTGGATGTTCCCAATCGTATTTTATGAGTTTTTTATATTCGGGGGTTTTGAAACTTATTGCGAAAATGAATCCTGTTACCAACCCTGCCAAATGCCCTTCCCAAGAAATTCCTTCTTGTATGTTTGGAAAAATATACCAAACCATACTTCCATAAATCAAAACTACAAGAAGTGAAAGTGCAACTAATCGGTAATATTTTATCATTATTCCTTTGAAGAAAATGAAGCTTACTAAAACATAAATTAATCCGCTTGCGCCAATATGGTAGGATTCACGACCAATTGTCCAAGTTATTAAACCTGATATTAGAATACCATAAACTAAAATCTTGAAAATATAATCTCTATAGAAATAGCGTAAAGCGGCAATTAATATAAACAATGGAATGGAATTATTGTAAAGATGTTCCATATTTCCGTGTAGAAATGGGCTGCAAATAATTCCTATTAAACCTGAAACTGTTCTTGGATAAATTCCAAGATGGTCGAAATTGAAATGAAAACGCACATCAATCCAAAAGACAAACCAAAGTAATACAACCGATAAAAATGGAATTAGAATTACGGAAGGTGAAAATTTGAAATGATTGTCGTTCATTGAGAAAGGGATGTTCGGTTTATTAAAATTACAAAAAATAGTAATCAAAAATAAAACCAAATAAAAATTGTGCTATTTTGTCATACAAAAAACGACATTGAAATTGAAGACCGTACAATTAATTGGATGCTTAGCCCAGACCGAAATGGAAAGCCCGCAGCCAAAAACGAGCAATTTTTCTTAGCCAAAAAGAGCGACCAAAGGAAGCTCCTTTTTGGGTTAGAAAAATGCTTGTTTTGGCGAGGACTTGAAATGTAGTGCTGGAAAATGCTTCTAAAAAAAATGAAAAATAGTCTCAAAAAAATAGTAATTTTACAAAATGGAAGCACCGTTAGCAGAGCGAATTCGCCCGCAGAAATTGGAAGAATATTTGAGTCAGTTGCACTTGGTGGGTCCAAACGGCTCGTTGACGCAACAAATCGCGAAGGGAATTATCCCGTCATTGATTTTCTGGGGGCCGCCGGGAACGGGGAAAACGACGTTGGCGCAAATCATCGCGCAGGAATCGAAACGCCCGTTTTATATTTTGAGTGCCATCAATTCTGGGGTTAAAGACATTCGTGATGTGATTGAAAAAGCGAAGCAAAGCGGGGGATTATTCACGACGAAAAACCCGATTTTGTTTATTGATGAGATTCACAGATTTAGCAAATCGCAGCAAGATTCGTTGTTGGCGGCGGTTGAAAAAGGATGGATAACATTGATTGGTGCTACGACTGAAAATCCAAGTTTTGAGGTGATTCCTGCCTTGTTATCAAGGTGTCAGGTGTATGTTTTGAACGCATTTTCAAAGTCAGATTTGGAAAATTTGTTGCAAAGGGCGATGCGGGAAGATGTGTATTTGAAAACTAAAAATATTGTGTTGGAAGAATCTGAGGCGATTTTACGGCTTTCGGGTGGCGATGGACGTAAGCTATTAAATATTTTTGAATTGGTCGTAAACGCTTCTAATGAAGACGAGATTTTGATTACGAATGAAAAAGTATTGCAATTAGTACAACAAAATACGGTTTTGTATGATAAAACTGGGGAGCAGCATTATGATATTGTTTCGGCATTTATAAAATCGATACGTGGAAGTGACCCAAATGGGGCGGTTTATTGGTTGGCGAGAATGATTGAAGGCGGTGAAGATGTGAAATTTATTGCCCGACGAATGTTGATTTTATCGAGTGAAGATATTGGAAATGCAAATCCAACGGCTTTCATTATGGCGAATACAACTTTTCAGGCGGTTTCGACAATTGGTTATCCTGAAAGTAGAATTTTGTTGAGCCAATGTGCAATTTATTTAGCAACTTCCCCAAAAAGTAATGCGAGTTATATGGCGATAAATCAGGCGCAACAATTGGTAAAGCAATCAGGTGATTTGCCTGTTCCTATACATTTACGAAATGCACCAACGAAATTAATGAAGGAATTGGGTTATGGCGAGGAGTATAAATATTCGCACGATTTTGCCAACAATTT
>CANINJ010000158.1 GCA_947468985.1 Bacteroidota bacterium | reverse complement strand
TCACGTAGATCCTGCATCTTTGAGAGGTATGGGACCAGATCAAACTTTGGTTTTGATTAATGGTAAAAGAAGACATCAATCTTCATTGGTTACTTTGTATGGTACTCGTGGTAGAGGAAATACAGGAACTGATTTAAATGCAA
Source organism: Bacteroidota bacterium (assembly GCA_947468985.1). Taxonomy (GTDB): domain Bacteria; phylum Bacteroidota; class Bacteroidia; order Flavobacteriales; family Flavobacteriaceae; genus Flavobacterium. The sequence goes on along the minus strand of CANINJ010000158.1, from coordinate 4,886 downwards.
TTCCTGCTTCATCAATTAAAAGAATTGAAATTTTGAGAGATGGTGCAGCAGCACAATATGGTTCTGATGCAATAGCTGGTGTTATCAATATTGTATTGAATGACAATGTTAATGAATTAACTGGAGCGATTACGTATGGTGCATTTAGTACAAATGCTCAAGGTAATTTTCTCCCAGGTACTGCTAATACCGCAGATTATACATTAGATCAAAATGGGAATGGAAATTCTTATACCAAAAGAAAAGCTTTTGATGGAAATACTGTAAAATTCGGACTTAACTATGGTGTTGCTGTTGGTAAAGACGGAGGTTTTGTTAATTTCACAACGGAATATTTTACTAAAGAAAAAGTACTTCGTCCAGGTTTTGACTTTAGAAAAGGTTTTGGAGAAGCTTCAATGGATAGCTATAATTTTACTGTAAATTCCGCAATTCCTCTTTCCACAAAAACTAAATTCTATGCTTTTGGTGGTAGAAATTATAGAGATACTGATGCGTATGCTTTTACTAGAAATAGTGGAAACGCCAATGTTGTAGAATCTTTTTATCCAGGTGGATATACACCAAGAATTACATCAATTGTTTTAGATAATTCACTTACAACTGGAATCACTACAGAAACAGAAAGTGGTTGGAAAATTGATATAAGTAATACCTATGGTAAAAACCTTTTTCATTATACTATTAAAGGAACAATGAATCCATCATTGTTAATGGCTTCTCCAACGGAATTTGATGCTGGTGGACATAGTTTGGCTCAAAACGTATCTAATTTTGATTTCTCAAAAAATTATGATTCTGTATTAGGCGGAATGAATTTAGCTTTTGGAGCTGAATTTCGTACAGAAAATTTTATAGTTTTTGCTGGACAGGAAGCTTCTTATACAACGTATGATGTGAATGGACATCCAATTACAAACCCTGCACTTCAAACTCCTGCAATTGATCCTATTTCTGGAGATCCAAGACCAGGAAGTTCTCAAGGTTTCCCAGGTTATAGCCCAAGCAATGCAGTTGACAAAAACAGAAGTAACCTTTCGTTATATGTTGATACTGAGTTTGATATTACAAAAAGCTTTATGTTAAGTGGAGCCGTTCGTTATGAAAAATACAGTGATTTTGGTAGTACAACCAACGGTAAATTAGCGTCAAGACTTAAAGTTACAGACAATATTAACTTAAGAGGTTCTCTAAGTACAGGTTTCCGTGCGCCTTCATTAGCACAATCGTATTATGGTTTGCATTTCACAAATATTAATGCAGCTGGTGCGACTGAGATTTTACTTTCTCCGAATGACAGCCCTGTAACACGATCTTTTGGAATTCAAAAACTAAAACAAGAAACAGCGGTAAATTCTTCATTGGGAATAACAGCTAATTCCGGTAATTTTACAGCTACAGTTGACGGTTACATGATTAAAGTAAAAGATAGAATTGTGTTAACAAGCTATTTTGATGCTTCAAGCCAAGGATTAGGTGTAGATCAAGCACAGTTTTTTGCAAATGCAGCAGATACAAAAACTTTAGGTTTAGACATCGTACTTGCTTGGAAGAAAAAAATTGCCAATGCTACTTATGGAGTAACATTTGTTGGAAACATCAATGACATGAAAATTGAAAAAGTTCATAATGGAACTTTAGATGCTGAAACTTTTTTCGGAAAAAGAGAGCAAGCATTTTTATTGGCTTCAGCTCCAAAAAACAAATTTGGGTTAAATCTTAACTATTCACATAGTAAATTTGATTCAGGATTGGCATTCACTCATTTCAGTAAAGTAGTTTTGATTGACTACGCAGGTTTAGATAATGAATATGAAGCTAGAGTTAATACTGATTTGACATTTGGATATAAAATGACAAATCATTTGAAATTAACTATTGGTAGCAATAACCTTTTCAATGTGTATCCAACTAAACAAGATGAATCAGGTAATACTGAAGCAGGAGGTTATTGGGATGCCGTTCAAATGGGTTTCAATGGAGCGTATTATTATGCAAGATTAGGTTTCAATTTCTAAAAATAATATAAAACAAAAAAATCCTGAGCTTTATAACTCAGGATTTTTTATATAATGCTATTTAGTAATTTATTCGTTATGCAAGAAAGCTTGTCTATTTAACAACGATTCCTCGCTTTCAACGTGGTTATCATCTGGAATGCAACAATCAACTGGGCAAACTGCAGCACATTGCGGTTCATCGTGAAACCCTTTACATTCCGTACATTTTCCAGGAACGATATAGTATATATCATCAGAAATTGGCGTTTGAGCAGCATCTGCATCTACTTCAGTTCCATCAGCTAATATTACTTTACCTCGAATTTTCGTCCCATCTTTATATCTCCAATCGTCTGCTCCTTCATAAATTGCAGTATTTGGACATTCTGGCAAACATGCGCCACAATTGATACATTCATCTGTTATTATTATTGCCATATTATTTTGCTTTACGCGTTAAGCTCAAAGCTATAAGCATAAAGCTTACGGCGTGTTGCCTATTGCAGATAATTATCTTATTTTTGTGCAAAATTACACCCAAAACTATTCATAAGCAAATCAATATGACTTTAGAACATAAAAAAAACATTTTCGTTGCACTTGGGAAATTTTTATCTCAATTTTCAGAAGTTGAAAATTTAAAAAAGGAATCTGTTTTAAATAACGATTTGTTTTTTGACCGCTTTATTGATTTAATCAAATTATCACAATCTCATAACGGCTGGTACACGAATGACAATGTGTATTTTTCCATTCAATCTTGGGCAGAAGCATTGACAATTGACAACTTAAATCAATGGTTGGACGCCTATGATTTCACCAATGTAGATTCTAAAACGGTCGGATTGATACTGGCAGGGAATATTCCATTGGTTGGTTTTCACGACTTTATTTCGGTGTTGCTTTCGGGACATAAAGTGTTGGTAAAAACATCTTCAAATGATCAACATTTATTACCTTTTTTAGCTAAATATTTAATTTCAATTGAACCAAGACTTGTGAATTACATCACTTTTGCAGAAGGCAAATTAGAAGGTTTTGATGCTGTAATTGCAACAGGAAGTAACAATACGGCGCGTTATTTTGAATTTTATTTCAAAGAAAAACCTTCCATTATTAGAAAATCAAGAAATTCAGTTGCTGTTTTAAACGGGCAAGAAACTAAAGACCAAATGATTGCTTTGGGAGAAGATGTATTCCGCTATTTTGGTTTAGGATGTAGAAATGTCTCTAAAATATTTGTTCCAAAAGACTATAATTTTGATGCTTTTTTTGGCGGAATGTTTCCCTATCAAGAGGTAATCAAATATGAAAAATACATCAATAATTACGATTATAATAAAGCGGTTTTCTTAATGAGCAATTTTAATTTGTTGGATAATGAATTTCTAATTATCAAAGAAGACAGCAGTTATGCTTCGCCAATTTCGAGCGTTTTTTATGAATTTTATGATAATTTAGAAGCTATTAAATTGCGATTGCAAACTGATAATGAGCAAATTCAATGTATTGTTTCAAATGATTTAATTGAAAATAGTGTTGCATTTGGACAAACTCAAAAACCAAATTTATGGGATTATGCAGATAATGTTGACACCATAAAATTCTTAATTACATTATAGATTATCAAATTCGTAAATAGCGAAGCCAACTAAAACGATTTTGTTAATAAAACAATATAACTATTTAGATATTATTAATCGTTTTTAGCTTCCTATTTCCGAAATTTGTAGCTTAATTTTTTTGAATACCACAATTACAATGAAAAAACATAATTATAGCGCAGGACCTTGCATTTTACCTCAAGAAGTTTTTGATAAATCAGCGGCAGCAATTTTAAATTTCAACAATTCGGGATTATCACTTTTGGAAATATCTCACAGAAGCAAAGATTTTGTTGCTGTAATGGATGAAGCACGTGATTTGGCTTTGGAATTATTGGATTTGAAAGGAAAAGGATACCAAGCGTTATTTCTTCACGGAGGAGCAAGTTTAGAATTCTTAATGGTTCCATATAATTTAATGAAAGTGAATGGTAAAGCTGCGTATCTTGATTCTGGAACTTGGGCCTCGGCAGCTATTAAAGAAGCTAATTTATTTGGCGAGACTGTAGTTGTAGCTTCATCGAAAGAACAAAATTACTATCATATTCCAAAAGGTTATACTGTTCCTGAAGATGCAAGTTATTTTCACTGCACGAGCAACAACACGATTTTTGGGACTCAAATGAAAACATTTCCAAATGTTTCAATTCCTGTGGTTTGCGATATGAGTTCGGATATTTTTTCAAGAGTTTTAGACTTTTCTAAATTTGATATTATTTATGCTGGAGCTCAGAAAAATATGGGTCCTGCAGGAACTACTTTAGTGGTTGTAAAAGAAGAAATTCTTGGAAAATCAGGACGAGTAATTCCAAGTATGTTGGATTATGAAAAACATATTAAAGCAGAAAGTATGTACAATACGCCAGCTGTTTTCCCTGTTTATGCATCTTTATTGACATTGCAATGGTTGAAAAAATTAGGTGGAATTGCTGCTGTAGAAAAATTGAACAATGCAAAAGCAGCTTTAATATATTCAGAAATTGATAGAAATCCTTATTTTAAAGGAGCTGCAAATATTGAAGATCGTTCGAATATGAATGCTGTTTTCTTATTGGAAAATGAAGCGCACGCTACTATTTTTGACATTTTGTGGAAAGAAGCTGGAATTTCGGGATTGCCTGGTCACCGTTCTGTGGGCGGTTATAGAGCTTCAATGTATAATGCACTTCCTATAGAAAGTGTTCAAGTTTTAGTTGATGTTATGCAGGATTTTGAAAGTAAAGTATCGGGAATGAATTTCTAAGAACTTAATTCGGTTATTTGTTGTTGATTTGGTTAATCG
>CANINJ010000157.1 GCA_947468985.1 Bacteroidota bacterium | reverse complement strand
AAGATGGAATGTGGCGTTTTAAGAAATTAAATTTTATTAAACAGCAACAATTACAAGTTATATAAAACCTCAAAGTTAAACAAACTTTGAGGTTTTTCTTTTTTATTTGGGCATGCCCCTTCGTAAAAACTTCGGGTCAGGTCGTTCGCTACAATCTCTGTTCCACTTCGTTCCACAGAGGATTTCTACTGCCATCCTTCATGCGACATCCTCCAACCAAGTACGATTTCAATTAATAATCGACGGAATTAATAATTAAATAACAACATTTAGTTGTTTTAAAAATATAGATGTTATAATTTGCACTACCAAATAATTATTAAAAGGATGCACAAAAAAAGTATTAAGGTTTTATTTTTTATTGTTTTTAATTTTTTTTCTTTCCAAAAAACATTCTCACAATGTTTAGATATTGAAAGCATACTTGTCGGTGCTTGTTCATCAGGAACCAATGAAGGTTTCAATGAAATGGTTCGGTTCAAAATAGGGTCAGTTCCTCAAAACATCAATAGTTTAGTTGTTACTTGGCCAAATCTTACTTGGCTTGGAGTTATTCAAAGCCCTACTACTCAAGCAAAAGTAGCTGCACTTAATGTTGATATTATAGCAGCCGGAGGTGGATTGTGTAACTATAGATTAAAAGAACCACCTGGAGGAATTATACCTGCCAATGCGTCTGTAATACTTGTAACCAGTTATTTAATGGATACAACTCAAAACACTTTTGGAGTTTTAACTTCAGATATCTATATTATTTTTCAAAACAATCCTACTGTTATTACTGGTCATTTTGCCAATTCGGGTGCAGGAACAAGAACGCTAAGTATGACTTTTGGAGGCACTTGTTCGGATACAGTAAGCTATGATCGCTCATTATTAATAGGTGGAGCAAGTGGTAGCGATGGAGCTACAGTTTTATATACACCTTCAGGGACTGCATCCTATGTAAATAACGGTTGTGTTGCCCCTGTTCCTTTATTTACAGTTGATGCTGGAACTGTTCCAAGTGTTTGTTCAGGAGCAACAATTGCTCTTTCAGGTACTGCTCAAGGACAACAATCGGTAACTTGGTCTGCGCCAAGTGGTACTTTTTCGTCTTCAATTTCGTCAAATACTAATTATACAGTTGCAGCAGGAGTTACAGGAAATGTTGTTTTGACATTAACTGCAACAAACTCTTGTGGTCTTGTAATTACTGATACTGTAACTTTGGACGTAACACCAGCAATAATTCCAACATTTACGCAAGTACCAGCAATATGTTCTGGAGCATCATTGACTTTGCCACTGACGTCTATAAATACAACACCAATATCAGGAACGTGGTCTCCAGTAATTAATAACACGTCAAATACGACCTATACATTTACACCAACATCAAGCCTTTGTACTTCAACAGCACAAATGACAGTAACTGTAACTCCAAAAACAATAACAACATTTACGCAAGTACCAGCAATATGTTCTGGAGGAACATTGATATTGCCACTGACGTCTACAAATACACCACAAATATCAGGAACATGGTCACCAGTTATTAATAATACGTCTGATACGACATATACATTTACGCCAACAACGGGAGTTTGTGCTACAACAGCGTCGATGACAGTTACTGTAACTCCAAAAACAATAACAACATTTACGCAAGTACCAGCAATTTGTTATGGAGCAGCTTTGACTTTGTCACCAAATTCTTCAAATACACCTTCAATATCAGGAACGTGGTCGCCAGTATTTGACAACACAATGACAATGCCTTATACATTTTCGCCAACAACGGGAGTTTGTGCTACAACAGCTTCGATGACAGTAACTGTAACTCCAAAAACAATAACAACATTTACGCAAGTACCAGCAATATGTACTGGAACAACATTGACTTTGCCAATAACTTCTACAAATACACCAGCAATATCAGGAACGTGGTCGCCAGCATTTGACAACACAATGACAATGCCTTATACATTTACGCCAACAACGGGAGTTTGTGCTACAACAGCGTCGATGACAGTTACTGTTCAATCAGCAATAGATTTTACAATTTCAGGGATTTGTGAAGGACCTAATTTTGTGCTTAATTTAGAACCAATAGGAGCTGCATTTAACCCAACAACTTCATTTTCTTGGCAAAATAGTTCGAATGCAACTGTAGGAACAAATGACGCTAATTTTAATGTTTCAACATATTTTTCCTTAGTTTCACTTCCTTTGCCACAGGTTTTTTCTGCATCTGTAACCGATTCTAATGGCTGTGTTTCAATAAAACCTTATGCAGTTACAAGTTTGTATTGCTCCATCCAAAAAGGGATTTCCCCAAATGGCGATGGTGATAATGAATTTTTCGACCTTCACCTTTTGGATGTAAAAGCATTGAGTATTTTCAATCGATATGGAGTGAAAGTATATTTCAAATCCAACTATCGCAATGAGTGGCACGGGGAAACAAATTCAGGAAAACAACTTCCCGACGGAACATACTATTATGCAATTGAGTTGAATTCTAATTCGGAAGCAAAAACGGGTTGGATTTACATCAATAGATAAAATACATAATTTTCTGAATTCAATATCGCCAAAATCTCAATGAATTTTAGCTAAATAGCTACGATTTTAACCAATAATAAACCTCAAAGTATTATTTTATTTTGAGGTTTTTCTTTTTTATTTGGGCATGCCCCTCCGTAAAAACTTCGGGTCAGGCTGTTCGCTGCAATCTCTGTTCCGCTTCGTTCCACAGAGGATTTCCGCTGCCATCATTCATGCGACCCCAAAACGACATTTACAATTGTAATTTTGTTTTGTCAATCTTAATTTATTTAAGATTCTTTTAGATGCTGAAACAAGTTCAGCATAATAAGTACTCACAATGTTCTAAACGAGGGCAAGTCCAAATGCAACTTTTGATGAAAATAGAAGTTTCTATTTTTACGTTTTTATGTCTGATTCAAAAAAAAACCTATCTTTAACCAAACCAAAACTAAAAGTATGCAAGAAAATAGTCCAGAAGATTTTAAGAGAGAATTAGGTTTGTTAGACGGAACGATGCTGGTTGTGGGCTCCATGATTGGCTCGGGGATATTTATTGTGAGTTCGGATATGGTGCGCCAAGTGGGTTCTGCTGGGTGGCTAATTGCGATTTGGGTGCTCACGGCTTTGCTGACTATTGTGGCTGCGGTGAGTTATGGTGAGTTGAGCGCCATGTTTCCCAAAGCTGGCGGTCAGTACGTTTATCTGAAAGAAGCCTACGGAAAATTGATTGGATTTTTATACGGTTGGAGTTTCTTTGCTGTAATTCAAACGGGGACAATTGCTGCCGTGGGTGTGGCATTTTCTAAATTTGCAGCTTATGTAGAAACTTATGTAATTTACTATTGTAATCTCAACAGAATGCCTTTCCTGAGGGATAATAACATTATATATGATTTGGGTGAATTTAAAGTTTTTTCAACTCAAATAGTGTCTATAATTACCATTGTTTTACTGACGTACATTAACAGTCGTGGGGTGAAAAACAGTAAAATTATGCAAACTGTTTTGACAATTATCAAGATTTTATCGCTTTTGGGATTAATCATTTTTGGATTTGCCTTGGGCGCAAAAGCCGAGATTTGGAATGCAAATTGGGCGGATGCTTGGGCAACAAAATCATTTGTAAAAGAATCGGGTTCTTGGATTCCAATTAGCGGAATGGCTTTGATAACTGCGGTTTCGGCAGCTTTGGTAGGTTCTATTTTTTCGAGTGATGCTTGGAATGGCGTGACTTTTATTGCAGGTGAAATTAAAAATCCAAAGCGAAATGTAGGATTGAGTTTATTTTTGGGAACCCTAATTGTAAGTGTGATTTATATTTTGGCTAACTTGATGTATTTGGCTGTTGTGCCGCTTCAAGGAATTGCAACTGCCGAATCAGACAGGGTTGCCGTAGTAGCTTCGCAAAGTATTTTTGGTGAAATTGGCACATTAATCATCGCCGTGATGATTATGATTTCGACTTTTGCGTGCAACAATGGTTTGATTATGGCTGGTGCACGCGTATATTATACGATGGCAAAAGACGGATTATTTTTCAAAAAAGCAGCGGTTTTAAATGCGTCAAGTGTGCCTTCGTGGTCTTTGTGGGCGCAATGTATTTGGGCTTCTGCCTTATGTCTAACAGGGAAATACGGAGATTTATTAGACTTTGTCGTGATTATCGTTTTGATTTTTTATATCCTCACTATATACGGAATTTTCATCCTTCGCAAGAAAATGCCCGATGCCGAAAGACCTTACAAAGCTTTTGGATATCCATTTTTGCCAATGTTGTATCTTATTATTGCAACCGCAATTTGCGTGGCATTACTATTTACAAAAACGAGTACGTGTGGTTGGGGCGTTTTGATAATGCTAATTGGAATTCCGATTTATTATTTTACAAAAAAGGAAGAGGTTTAAAAGTTGTAGGTTATATGTTTTAGGTTTTAGGTTGTAGAAGTAGCAAAAAATCCGTTTCATTTAAACTGAAACGGATTTTTTGTATCTATCAACTATCAACCAATTAATAATACGTAAATCGTCTTACTTTAGCAATATATTTCGCCAATCGAATTACTTGGTGGCTGTAGCCGTATTCGTTGTCATACCAAATGTAAAGCACGATATTTTTTCCGTCAGCTGAAACAATTGTAGCATTACTATCGTAGATTGAAGGTGCCGAAGTTCCCACAATATCTGAGGAAACCAACTCATTATTCAACGAATATTTTATCTGCTCTACCAATTCGCCTTCCAATGCATATTTTTTCATTATAGCATTAATTTTGGTAATAGTGGTTGCTTTTTTGATTTCTAAATTCAAAATCACCAACGATCCATTTGGCACAGGAACGCGAATGGCATTGGATGTTAATTTTCCCGCAAGGCTTGGTAATGCTTTTGCAACAGCAGTTCCAGCGCCCGTTTCGGTGATTACCATATTCAAAGCGGCGGCTCTTCCACGACGGTATTTTTTGTGCATATTATCCACTAAATTCTGGTCGTTGGTATAGGCGTGAATGGTTTCTAAATGTCCTTTT
>CANINJ010000156.1 GCA_947468985.1 Bacteroidota bacterium | reverse complement strand
GGGTTTGTGTTCAATTTATTGGTCGTTTTTGCTTCTGGATTATTGTTTTTTTACAGACATTACCAACCACGAAGTAGGGAGATTGAATTGACTCTGAATTGGGTGGAATCGTCCTTATTTGTGATTTCAATTGCGTTATTAATTATTGTTTTTCTTATAATTCGGGAACAAATACGCACTAAAAATTTGTCGATAGATGCGCTTTTGGAAAACAGACAATTGTTGCAATCGATTATTGACAATACCTCAAATCCTATTTTTATTAAAAAAATTAACGGAGAATATTTACTGATTAATAAGCAGTTTGAGACGTTATTTAAAATTACAAATCAAGAAATTTTAGGAAAATCGGACTATGATTTTATGCCTAAAAATATTGCTGATGCCTATGCAAATTCGGATTTTGAGGTTTTGAAAGCTTTACGGGAATTGAAAAGCGAGGAAACGATTGCGCAATCCGATGGTGCGCACACTTATATTGCAGTTAAATTTCCATTGTATGATATGAAAGGCAGAATTTACGCAATTTGTGGGATTTTCACTGATATTACAGAACGCAAAAAAACGGAGCAATCCTTATTGGTGGCAGACAAATTTTTCAACATGTCGGTTGATATTTTAGCGATTGTTTCCAATGATTCTTTTATTAAAATTAATCCAGCAACGGTAGCCACTTTGGGTTATTCTGAACAGGAATTGTTATCGAAGCCGTTTTATACGTATATGTATCCTGATGATTATGAAATAACTCGAAAAGAAGTTGAAAAATTGCAAAAAGGAGTCTTGACCTTGAATTTTGAAAATCGATATATTTGTAAAAACGGGCAAATAAAAACCATTATTTGGTCGGTATTTCCAGAACTTTCTACGGGGTTATTATATGCCGTTGGTCGGGACATTACGGAGCATAAAGTGGAGGAAAAGGCGTTGATTTCAGCAGAAAATTTCTTCAATATTTCATTTGATATGTTTGTGATTATTAAGGATGATAAATTTATAAAAGTAAATCCTGCTTTTGCAAGAATTCTTGGTTTTGACTCAAAAGAAGTCATCGACAAACCATTTCAGGAGTATACGCATCCCGATGATGTGGCCGCTTTCATGGAAATTATTATAAAATTGCAATTACACGATTCCGTGATTAGCCATAGAATTAGAAATCGGTGCAAAAATGGAACTTACAAATGGATTGATTGGACAAGCACCATTGATCTTCAAACAGGAATTATTTATGCTGTTGCCAAAGACGTATCGGAATTAATTGAAGTTGAAAATTCCTTGAAAACGGCGAATTTATTTTTTGATTTGGCTTTTGATATTTTGATGGTTGCCGATGAAGAGCATTTTATAAAAATTAATCCTACATTTTCCAAAACATTAGGATATAATAAAGAGGATATGGCGAATATAAAATTTATGGATTTGATTCATCAAGATGACAAAAAAAGAACGCAAGAAGTTATAAAAAGACATTTGGAAGGAGAGCCAATAGTTAATTTTAGAGCGCGATTTGTTTGCAAAGATGGTTCCTATAAATGGCTTGATTTGAATAGCAATGTAGATCTTTCTTGGCGTATTTTTTATTCTGTTGGGAGAGATGTTACCAAAATTGTTGAATTAGAAAATGAGCAAAAACGAGTTGTTAATGAACTCTATGAGAATGAAGAAAAATTGCGGTTAATAGTTGAAAACATTAGTGAAGGAATTATTGTAACCAATGCCAATAAGAAAATAATATTGGCAAATGATATGGCAAATGAAATTTTTGGTGTTGACGACGATGCCATAATAACACCAGATTTAACTGATTTTTTTGAAATTTATTATCCCGATGGAGTTACCATTTTTCCTTCTCAAAATTTACCTATGGAAAGAGCTTTGAAAGGCGACGTTACAGATGATTTAGAAGTTGTTTTGGTGGGTCTTGAAAACAATATTAAAAGGCGAGTTCTCATTAGCGGGAAACCGTTAGTCGATCAAAATGAAACCGTAGTTGCCACAGTTATTACTATCAAAGACATTAGCAAATACAAACAAATGGAGGAAGATTTGAAAGAAACAGAATTGAAATACCGTCAGTTAATTGGGTTTACTAAAACCAACGGAAAACATAATTAGCGCTATCTTTTTTAATTTATTATAGTGCAAACGCCATTAACGCACCCAATTTCATTGGGAGGTAAGGGGACAGAACAATCTGAAATTGCGTTGGTTTGAATGTTTCTTAAATAATCCATTTCGTTATATTCAGTGACCATAGTTTGAAGTTGTGGCAGGTTGATAGTATTAGGAAACACCAAATATATTCTTGGACCTCCACAAGGTTTTGAACCAAAAGCGATAAAATTACAGCCAAGACTTTCTGAGCAAGAAAAGGTATTTATATAATTTTGAATAGCTGTTTTTTTGGCTACTAATTGTTCAGGAGTGATGTTGGAATCATCTTGTTTAGAAGTACAATTAATACTTATAAGTATAAAGCTAAATAATGCAATCTTAATAAGTGCTTTCATATTTATTAATTTATCAAATATAACTAATATTTTTAATGCTTGGTTATTTGTAGACGATTTATTTGAAATTAGAATGTCACTATTCTAGAAAGTGTTGGATTTTAGAAATTTAATTTGGAGCGAATTGTCTTTCTTTTTCAGGAGATGCAATTCCTGCTGTCCGCTATAGTCTTGCTACGTTCCTCCGCAAGAGCTACCGCTTCCATCAGGGCTAAAATTTTTTTTATTTGGGGGTTTATTCGGTTATTTATTAATGCGGTTATTCGGGAGCAAGAAAAGTTGACACCTGACAGATTTTGTCAACACAACAAAGGAGTGAACTCTCACTATAGTTTCCTAAATTAGGATTTTGCAACCTCTAAAGCCCATTTACCACGTTCCGAAGTACATTAACGGGGTTCCGAACTACTTAAACGGGGTTCTGAACCCCATTAACGGGGTTGTACAACGGGGTAAACAGGGTCTCGAACTACTTAATCGGGGTTCCGAACCCCATTAACGGGGTCTTGAAGTGCATTAATGGGGTTACACAACGTGGTAAATGGGGTCTTGAACCACTTAAATGGGGTTATACAACGTGGTAAATGGGGTCTTGAACCACTTAAATGGGGTTGTATAACGTGGTAAATGGAGTTTAAGACGTGGTAAAACAGGTTATTGGGCTTCAAAATCTCAAAATCTCGCAACTTTAACACAAGTGGAAGTTGGGGTAATGCCCAAAAGAAAAAACCACATTCTTTACAGAAAAGGAATGTGGTTTTTTGAATTGAATTTGAATTAACAATATTCGTTGAAAGCGTCTTGCAAGTTTTCGGCGATTAATTCTGCTGGGCGACCTTCAATGTGATGGCGCTCTAACATGTGCACTAATTCTCCATTTTTGAACAAAGCCACACTTGGCGATGATGGAGGAAAAGGAAACATGTGTTTTCTTGCAGCATCAACTGCATCTTTGTCAACACCTGCGAAAACAGTTATTAAGTTTGTTGGTTTTTTTGCTCCATCCAAACTCATTTTTACTCCTGGGCGTGCATTTCTAGCAGCACAACCACAAACAGAATTTACAACTACAAGCGTTGTTCCTTCCAATTTTAATGCGTTTTCTACCGCTTCGGCACTGTGTAAATCTTGAAATCCAGCAGCTGTAAGTTCAGCTTGCATTGGAATTACCATTTCTTCTGGATACATAATTATTATGATTTTAGATTGTTGATTTCTGAATTTAGATTGTAAAATCTGATTGCAAAGTTACAAAGTTTCAATGCAACAAATAAATTTGAATTATAAAGTTTTGTTATAATGTGATAGCCGCTATTTAGATTTGAAAATTACTCTGAATAAAGCGTTTAAAAACAAGCGTTTTGGACATTTCAAAATCACTTGAATGTCTTCTTTTAGAGAAGTTTCCTCGTCTAAAAATTTGAAAATTAGTTTTGGATTGCCTTTTTTGAATAAGGCGGAGAAAATGGTAGCACCCAATTCGTTTTTTCGGTGTAAAATGTCCAATAATAGCAAATCATAAAACCAGAATTTACTCATTTTATGAAATTGTCTGAAGTCGGATTGGGTTTCTAAAAAACGAACCAATTGTGTTGATTTTTTATCAGCATTTTTGAACGTATATCCCGTGCTTGCTTTTGTCCATCCTCCAGCAGAGCCAATATTTAAAAGGCGCACCGTGTTGTTTTTCCAAAAAGGGAAACACGTCATTGGAATGCTTCCTCGTTCTTTTTCTATGACTTTATAGTTTGTAATTCCTAATTTCTGAATGTAGTTTTCAAGCTCCGATTCGTATTCTGATGTTTCTAAATGTTTGTGTGAAAACAAAGTATATTCCAACAAAGCTTCTGTTTTAGAAGTCGGCAAAACATACATAAACCGTGTATTTCCTTTTTGCTCGACTGAAAAATCCATAAAAGTGGCTTGTTCAGAATTGAAAACTTCTTCTTCTGATTGTATAAACCAACCTATAAAATGCTGTTGCAAAAGTGGATATTGGGTTTGATTTTCAACTTCATACGGATCGAGAATACTGTTGAATAATTTGTCGCAAGTATAGGGATCAGTTTCTGTTTGAAGTGTTATTTGATTTTCAGATTCTTCATAATCGACAACTTTTTGATTTACAAAAGTGATATTTTCTTGTTTTGAAATGACATCAAAAACAAAATTATAAAATTCTAATCCTCGAATTTGGTTGTATTTGTAGGGATTTAAATTGATGTCAATTTTAAAATCTTGATTAGCAAATAAAGCTGAATTCCATTTTTTATTAATTATGGGTTCCCAATTTTCATTGTTTTCAGACCAAAAACACCAGGTTCTATCGTTGGCTTTTTTAGAATTTTCATCCAATAGTAAGATTGATTTATCAGAAAATTTTCCAGATTGCACCATTTTATAAACCGTCATTAAAGCCGATAATCCTGCCCCTGCAAAAATATAATTGTAATGTTTCATTTCGTTGCATCAAATTTTCTCAAAAATAGTCAATTTAGATTTGATTCTTTACGTTCTCAAACAAATAGTAAGCAGTCTTCAAATCGTTTTGTATATTTGG
>CANINJ010000155.1 GCA_947468985.1 Bacteroidota bacterium | reverse complement strand
TTATAACCTGTTTTATTGATGAAAAAAATCCAAATGGTTGACCTGAAAGGGCAATATGAAGCTATTAAAGAAACTGTAAATAATTCTATTCAAGAAGTTTTAGATACAAATACCTATATTAACGGACCTCAAGTTCAGCAATTTCAAAAAAATTTAGAACAATATCTTGACGTAAAACACGTAATTCCTTGTGCAAATGGAACCGATGCGTTGCAAATTGCAATGATGGGTTTGGATTTAAAGCCTGGCGATGAGGTAATTACTGCTGATTTTACTTTTGCTGCAACTGTTGAAGTGATTGCGTTATTGCAATTGACTCCCGTTTTAGTGGATGTAGATTTAGTGAATATGAACATTTCTATTGATGCTATTAAAAAAGCAATTACCCCAAAAACAAAAGCTATTGTTCCTGTGCATTTGTTTGGTCGTGCCGCCAATATGGAAGCGATTATGCGCATTGCAAAAGAATTTAATTTATATGTAATTGAAGACAATGCCCAAGCAATTGGTGCAAATTGTAAGTTTTCTGATGGTACAAAAAAGAAAGCTGGAACAATTGGACACGTAGGTTCAACTTCCTTTTTTCCTTCAAAAAATTTAGGTTGCTATGGAGATGGAGGAGCGATTTTCACCAATGACGATGCTTTGGCGCACAAACTTCGTGGAATTGTAAATCACGGAATGTACGTTCGGTACCATCACGATGTTGTGGGTGTAAATTCACGTTTAGACAGTATTCAAGCGTCGGTTTTAAACGCAAAATTACCTTTATTAGATCAATATAATGCGGCGCGTCAAAATGCGGCTCGCAAGTATTCTGCAGCTTTTGAAGGGCATAAAAATATTCTGGCACCAAGTATTTGCGATATTTGCGATTGCCACGTTTTTCACCAATATACATTGAGAATCATCGACGGCGACAGAGATGGATTGATGCAACATTTGCTTGACAAAGCCATTCCTTGCGCCATTTATTACCCAATTCCGTTGCATTCTCAAAAGGCATATTTGGATTCAAGATACAAAGAAGAAGATTTTCCAGTGACGAATCAGTTGGTAAAAGAAGTGATTTCTTTGCCAATGCACACTGAATTGGACGACGAACAAATCAAGTTTATAACAGATTCAGTTTTGGAATTTTTTAAATAATTTTTTTTAGGAGCTACCTGCCTGCCGGCAGGCAGGTTTCCTGCTTTTCGCATAATCCACGCCCAAAAGCGTGGGATACCGCTGCAAACGGAGTTCACTGAACACAAATAAAGATAAAAATTAAGTGAAGTAATCAGGGCTAAAGTCAGTAACAACCAAACAATAACAGTATGAAAATTTTAGTAACGGGAGGTTTAGGATTCATTGGTTCACACACCGTTGTGGAACTACAAAGCGAAGGTTTTGAAGTAGTAATTGTTGACAATCTTTCCAATTCATCAGAAGATGTTTTAAAAGGAATTGTTGCTATTTCAGGTAAAATGCCTCTTTATGAAAAATTGGATTTACGAGAAAAAGCAACTGTACAAAATTTCTTTAAAAAACACAATGATATTGCAGGAGTAATTCACTTTGCGGCTTCAAAAGCAGTTGGCGAAAGTGTCGAAAATCCGTTGTTGTATTATGAAAATAATATCAATACGTTGGTTTACTTACTTCAAGAATTGCAACAAAAACAAGATGCCAATCTAATTTTTAGTTCTTCTTGTACGGTTTACGGTCAAGCCGAAATAATGCCAATTACCGAAGATGCGTCCATTCAAGTGGCGATGTCGCCTTATGGAAATACCAAGCAAATTGGCGAAGAAATCATTACCGATGTTACGAAAGTTACCAATATCAATGCGATTTTGTTGCGTTATTTTAACCCTATTGGAGCACATCCAACAGCCGAAATCGGGGAATTGCCAATTGGAGTTCCACAAAATCTAGTGCCATTTATTACGCAAACAGGTTTTGGATTACGAAAAGAATTATCTGTTTACGGTGATGATTATCCTACGCCTGACGGAACAGCTATTCGGGATTATATTCACGTGGTAGATTTGGCGAAAGCCCACTTAATTGCAATGCAACGCTTGTTAAACAAGAAAAACTTAGCAAAAGTAGAAACATTTAATCTTGGAACTGGAACAGGAAGTTCGGTTTTGGAAGTGATACATGCTTTTGAAAAAGTGAGCGGTCAAAAATTGCCTTACAAAATTGTCGATAGACGAGAAGGCGATATCACATCGGCTTATGCCAACACTGATAAAGCAAACAATGTTTTGGGTTGGAAAGCCGAATCAACATTAGAAGAAGCAATGGCAAGTGCATGGAAATGGGAACAAAAAATCCGTTCGTAAGCGCTTCGATTTAGAATATATAAATCCCAAAATATAATAGACTATTTTTGGGATTTTTCATTTAAAAAAAGAACCACGCTGTTGGCGTGGTTTAAGTTAGAATATATAATGTAGCGGGATTATTTTTTTAATAAATCTCTAATTTCAGCCAATAATTCTTCTTGGGTTGGCCCTTTTGGAACTGCTATTTCTTCAATTTCGTTTTTCTTTTTATAGGCATTAATTGCTTTAATTACTATAAACAATACAAATGCTACAATTACAAAATTGATTAACGAAGACAAAAACATTCCATATTTTACGCCACCAAAAGCCACTAATTGTTCAATTTCAGAGAGTTTTGCAGTTTCTAATGCAGGTTTTAATATCAGCGGTGTAATTACATCTTCAATCAACGAACTTACGATTTTTCCGAAAGCGGCACCAATAACAACCCCAATTGCCAAATCAATAACATTGCCTTTCATTGCAAAGGCTTTAAATTCTTTAAGCATTCCCATACTATATTTGTTTTATGATATATTAATTATTCGAATTTACTAAAAAAGTAATAAAAAAACTTCTGAAAAATATTATTCCCGATAAAAAACCCGTTTTACCCTTTGGGAAATACTCGTGAGAATTTCATAAGGAATCGTTTCTAACTTTTCTGCGATAAAACTAACCGTTGGATTTGCCCCAAATAAAACTACTTCATCACCTTCTTGACACTTCAATTCTGTAATGTCAACCATCAACATATCCATACAAATGCTACCAATAATGGTTGCTTTTTGATTGTTAATCGTTACAAATCCCAAACCATTTCCCCAATGTCTTGAAATTCCATCGGCATAACCAATAGGAATTGTAGCAATTTTTGAAGTTTTTTGAGCTACAAATCGTCTTCCATAACCTACGCTCTCGCCTTTTTCGATGGTTCTGATTTGTGAAATTATAGATTTCAAAGTCCCTACATTTTCTAAGAACCGTTGCTCATTTGCATCATTTGAAACGCCATACAATCCAATTCCAAGTCGAACCATATCATATTGCGCTTGAGGAAAATTACTAATTCCCGAAGTATTCAGAATATGACGAATAGGATTTATTTGCAATTCGGATATTATTGTTGAAGATAATTTTTGGAATAAATCAATTTGTGAAAGTGCAAAATCTCGGTGTTCCAATGCGTCGCTTGTTGCCATGTGAGTCAAAATACTTTTCACTTTTACATATTTATTGTCTTTCAAAACCGAAATTAAATCAGCCATATTTTCTTCTTCAAAACCCAAACGATGCATTCCAGTATCCAATTTTATGTGAATTGGAAAGGCGTTTAATTTTTTCTGTTTCGCCAATTGCAAAAACGAATTTAATCCCTTCAAGCTATAAATTTCGGGCTCCAATTGATGTTGGATAATTGCAGAAAAACTTGTGGTTTCGGGATTTAAAACCATAATTGGCATCTTGATACCCGAATTTTTCAACCCAATTCCCTCATCGGCGAAAGCCACGCCCAAATAATCTACGTTGTGATGTTCTAATAATTTGGCAATTTCAAATCCGCCATTTCCATAGCCAAAAGCTTTTACCATAACCATCATTTTTGTGGTTGGTTTCAACTTAGATTTATAAAAATTCAAGTTATGACTGATGGCATTTAGGTTTATTTCAAGAACGGTTTCGTGTGTTTTTTCCTCAAGTAACGTCACGATTTTTTCAAATTCAAAAACCCGTGCGCCTTTTATTAATATCGTTTCATCGCCAAAATTCAAACTATCGAATTCAGAAATAAAAGCTTCCGTATTTTTGAAAGTGGTACAATTTATAAATTTGTTTTTATATTCTGAAATCGTTTCGCCAATGCAAATTACTTTGTTGATTTTATTGGAAAGTATCAATTGTGAAACTTTGGAATACAACTCTTCATTGGTTAAACCACTTTGAAAAATATCCGAAAGAATTACGGTTTTCTTCTTGTATTGTTTTTGACTTTCAAGGAAATCCAACGCAATTTTCAAAGATTGAAAATCGGAGCTATAACTGTCGTCAATTAATGTTGAATTATTAATTCCATTTTTTACTTTCAAACGCATTTCAACAGGAAATAGTAATTCCATTCGGTGTTCGATTGTTTCAAAATCATACTTTAAATAAAGTAAAGCCATCAAACAATGTATCGCATTTTCTATAGAAGCATCGTCTTGAAAAGGTATTTTTATTTCAAATTTAGAACCTAAATAATGTATTTGTAATACGGTCTTGTCTAAAATTGGTTTGATTTTTATGAAAACATTGGCGGTTTCTTCTTTGCAACTCCAAGAAAAAGTTTTTATTTTAGAATTTATAAACGCTTCAACAGTTTTGTTTTTATTGTAAATTAGAATTTCAGAATGAGCGAAAAGCTTTAATTTTTCTTTAATTTTTTCTCCAAAATTATCAAATCCTTCATCGTGAGCCGTTCCAATATTTGTTAAAATTCCAATGGTTGGGCGAATGATTTTCTCCAACTTTTCCATTTCGTTTCTCGTGGAAATACCCGCTTCAAAAATTCCTAAATTGTGTTTTTCATTTATAGAAATCACAGATAATGGAACGCCAACTTGTGAATTATAACTTTTTGGGCTTCTAATTATTGTATAATCTGGATTTAAAAGGAAGTTCAGCCATTCTTTTACAATCGTTTTTCCGTTGCTTCCGGTAACTCCAATAATTGGGAAATGATATAAATTCCGATAATAAGCAGCAAATTCTTGTAAGGC
>CANINJ010000154.1 GCA_947468985.1 Bacteroidota bacterium | reverse complement strand
GATTTTTCTAATTCAAAAGGAGTTTCTATTTATCCAAATCCTTCAAACGGACAATTTAATATTAACATCAATCAGTATAGCGGAAAAGTAAATATTCAAGTTGCTGATTTAAATGGAAGAGAAGTTTATGCCTCTAAAAATGAAATGTTTAATTCTGAAAAAGCAGTAGATTTAAAAATGCTTGAATCTGGAATATATGTACTTAGAATTTCAGGGGAAGATTTAAATTACTCTCAAAAAATTATTAAGAACTAATTATATATTAAATAGTAACAAAAAATCCAATCATTTAGGTGATTGGATTTTTTTTATGATAAAATTGAAATTAAACTTTCAACATCTATTTTACAATATTTTTGCAATTCTTCTACTGTTCCGTGTTCGATAAATTCATCAGGAATTCCCAAATTTAATATTGGATTTGGATATTTATTTTGCGAGGCAAATTCAAGAATTGCACTTCCAAAACCGCCTTTAATTACGCCGTCTTCAATGGTAATTATTTTTTCAAATTCATTGAATATAGTATGCAGCGCCATTTCATCTAATGGTTTTACAAAAGCAAAATCATAATGCGCAATTGTTTCAGAATTATTTATTTTGTCTAATGCCAATGTAACTTTGTTCCCAATTGTACCATTTGATAAAACAGCGGTAATAGTTCCTTCTTTTAAATAATTAGCTTTTCCGATTTCAATTTTTTTGTAGGGTTTTTGCCAATCTACAATTTCCCCACGACCTCTTGGATAACGAATAGCAATTGGATTATTCAATCCCAATTGGGCGGTATATAAAATATTTCGAAGCGCAATTTCATTCATTGGAGCATACACAATCATATTGGGAATGCAACGCAAATAAGCCAAATCAAAAACCCCGTGATGCGTAGCACCATCTTCTCCAACCAATCCTGCTCTGTCTAAACAGAAAATAACGGGGAGATTTTGCAAAGCCACATCGTGAATCACTTGGTCATACGCTCGTTGTAAAAAGGTAGAATAGATGTTGCAAAAAACAATCATTCCTTGCGTAGCCATTCCTGCCGCCAATGTCACAGCGTGTTGTTCGGCAATTCCAACGTCGAAAGCACGTGTTGGAAACACATCCATCATAAATTTCAAGGAACTTCCTGATGGCATTGCAGGTGTAATTCCAATTATTTTTTCATTGGATTTTGCCAAATCTAAAACTGTTAATCCAAAAACATCTTGGTATTTTGGAGGCAAATGCTGTTCCGATTTAGGTATGATATCTCCCGTAATTTTATCAAATTTTCCAGGTGCGTGGTACTGCACTTGGTTGTCTTCGGCTTGTTGAAATCCTTTCCCTTTTGTGGTAATGATGTGAAGAAATTTTGGCCCTTTTATTATTTGTAATCGTTTTAATTCTTTGAGAACCGCAAAAATATCGTGTCCATCAATAGGTCCAGAATAATCAAAATTCAATGACTTAATCATATTGTTTTGCCTTGGATTTTTACCTTCTTTTACAGCGGTTAAATAGTTTTTCAAAGCACCAACACTTGGATCAATTCCAATGGCGTTGTCGTTTAGAATTACCAATAAATTAGCATCAGTAACTCCAGCGTGATTCAATCCTTCAAACGCCATTCCTGATGCAATTGATGCATCGCCGATTACCGCAATGTGTTGTTTGTTGAAATCTCCTTTCAAATTCGAGGCAATTGCCATTCCTAAAGCTGCCGATATTGAAGTAGAAGAATGTCCAACACCAAAAGTATCGAAATTGCTTTCGGTTCGTTTTGGAAATCCTGAAATTCCGTTAAGTTGTCGGTTGGTATGAAAATTCTCTCGTCTTCCAGTGAGGATTTTATGCCCGTAGGCCTGGTGCCCAACATCCCAAACCAATAAGTCGTTTGGAGTATCAAAAATATAATGCAAGGCAATTGTAAGTTCTACAACACCTAAACTTGCGCCCAAATGGCCTTCTTTTACCGCTACAATATCAATAATAAAATCACGTAATTCTTGAGCCAATTGAGGAAGTTGACCTTCGTCAAGGAGCCGTAAATCGGTTGGAGAATTGATATTTGAAAGTAAATTGTTAGACATAATGCAAATGTACGATTTGAAATTGTATTTTTGTTCTTAACTTAAAAATTCCCCTTTTGGGGTTAGTGAGCTTATGGAAAATCCTTTCAATGACGAATATTTTATGAAGAAAGCTTTGCAGGAAGCAGAATTGGCTTTTGAAAAAGGCGAAATTCCTGTAGGTGCTTTAATTGTAATTGATAATAAAATCATTGCAAGAACACATAATCTCACCGAATTATTGAATGATGTAACAGCTCACGCCGAAATGCAAGCCATTACTTCGGCGGCGAATTTCCTTGGCGGAAAATACTTAACGGGTTGCACGTTGTACGTTACTTTAGAACCTTGTCAAATGTGTGCTGGCGCTTTATATTGGAGTCAGATTTCAAAAATTGTTTTTGGCGCAAGTGATGAAAATCGTGGTTTCGAGAAAATGGGAACCCAATTGCATCCGAAAACTACTGTTGTTCGTGGTGTTTTGGCGGAAGAAGCTTCTGAATTAATGAAGCGATTTTTTGCTGGAAAAAGAAAATAATAAAATAAATTATTGAAATAGCTTTTCTTCTATTTTTTGAAAATTATCTTTTTGATAATTTACTATATTTTTGTTTTTAATTACAAATATTGACTCACAATTAGCATAAAGTATTTCTAATATATGTGAGGAAATTAATATGATACTGCTTTTACTTTTTTCCTTTAAATACTGAACTAAAATATAATTTGACTCTAAATCCAAACCATTAAAGGGTTCGTCTAAGATGTAAATGGGATATTCATTTTGAAAAACTGCATTCAGATATGCTTTCTTTTTCATTCCTGTAGAGAAATTTTTTATTAATTGGTTTTCAGTAACATCAAATAGCATTTTGGAATTATTAGAAGTACTTGAGGTTAATTCTCTATAAAAATCATAAAATTCAGCGGCAGTTAATTCTTCGTATAAAGCAGGTTCTGTTGGACACCAAGCAATTTTTTGGCTTTTTAGCAACTCACTTTTGAAACTGATTTTCCCTTCAAATGGCGTCAAAGATAACATACATTTGAAAAGTGTCGTTTTGCCTTCTCCGTTTTTTCCTACAATACCATAAATCCCATTTTCTTGGATTGTAATGGTAGTATTTTCGAAAATAATCTTGCTGCCAAACTCTTTTTTGGAAATTGAAATATCAAGCATTTTGAATTTTATTTAAGTTTTTAATAGCTTTAATGTATAACAATGGAATTAAAAGTAGTGGGAATCCATAAATTATATTTCCTAGAAAAAGAGTAAAGAAAATGGAATGAAGAATCTTTCTTTCAAAAAAAGCATATTTAAAAAGCAGGTTTAACATTGGAAAAAAAAGTAATATTGGAATTAAAACTAATAAAAACCACTGTTGAAGTATTGTAAATAAAAGAACCAAAAGGATTCCTAAATAAATACTGTTGTTACAAATCGTTTTATATTGTTGAAGCAAATAATTTTTCCCAATATAGCAACTGGCTTTTATGTGTATCAATTCTTCTCTTTCAAATGACGGAATGCATGTAATTAGAGCAAAAAAAACCAATACGGCATAATATAAATTTTCGTTATTATATTTAAAGCCCATATATCCAAAAAGAAAAATTAATGGAAAAAAGAGTACTAATTTGTTTTTTCGGAATGAAACTACCCAAAAAGGATCAAACATTTTAAATGGATAATGAAGTGGTTTTTGGTTTATTTTAGGAACTCTACATATTAATAAAAGAAATAGAAAAAGAAAACCTACCCCAATAAATTTCTGATTAATTAGCAACAACACCAAAATCGGAAAGGAATAGATGCTATACTCCAGAAAGAGAATTGTGTTGAAATTCTGGTTTAATTTTAATAATTCAAGGTCTTTTCGATTGAAATGAATTCTAGCAATGTCAAATATAAAAAAGAGTGAGAAATTTGCATATTGACTATAATTTTTATTTGCGAAATAAAGTAAAACTCCAATTCCTGTCAAAAGCAAAGAAATGGCCAGATAGTCTTCTTTTCCAAATAACTTCCGAAATCGAATGCGAATTAAGTAGGTAAGTGTAGCAAACATTACTTGAATTTATAGTGACAAATATAGTTTAAAACAACAAATAAAATGAGTTACTTTATGATAAAATAGCGTTGATACATAAAATCCCCTAGCCCCGATGGAAGGGAAAATCCCGAGCTTTTTAGCGAGGATTTGGAATGACAGCGGGAATTGCATCTCCTGAAAAAGAGGGACAATTCGCTCCTGATTGCTTCGTAAAAACTCGCAATGACAATCTATTATGTTTCAAAATTACGCATAAAAAAACCGCTACTCTTTCGAATAGCGGTAATTAAAATTAGTCTTTTATAGCATTTCCTTTTTTATCGAAGAAATGATATTCAAAGTACGTGTAAGCGTCACGCGGTATTATTTTTACCCATTTTTTATATTCAAAAAACCATTTTGAACGAATGGATGGGAATCCTTTTGTAAGGTATGCGCCTACGAATGGGTGTACGTTAAGTACTACATTTGCTTGCGTTTTTACGATTCTATCAAGGTCAGAAATAATTCTGTCGATAATTAAAATTGGAGCTTCAATATCCCCTTTTTCATTATTGGGATCTTCTTCTCTGGTTTCAATATTTACTTCTGGTCTTACTCTTTGTCTTGTTATTTGGACTAATCCAAATTTACTCGGAGGTAATATTTTGTGTTTTGCTTTGTCATCACTCATTTCTTCTTTCAAGAAATCGTACAACACTTTTCTGTTTTCTGGATTAGACAAGTCGATAAAATCTACTACGATAATTCCGCCCATATCACGAAGACGTAATTGTCTTGCAATTTCTGCGGCTGCTATCATATTGACTTCCATGGCTGTATCTTCTTGGTTAGAAGCCTTATTAGAACGGTTTCCGCTGTTCACATCAATGACGTGAAGTGCTTCTGTGTGTTCAATAATAAGATAAGCTCCTTTGCTCATCGATACATTTTTACCAAATGAAGTTTTGATTTGTCTCTCTATGTTGTATTTCTCGAAAAT
>CANINJ010000153.1 GCA_947468985.1 Bacteroidota bacterium | reverse complement strand
CACCCAAATGTACACTTTCAAATTGCTCTGTTTGTGACGCTAATGTTAAATCTCTGTATAATTTATCCATAAAAAATGGAGCAATTGGAGCACCTAACTTGCTAATAGTCAATAAACACTCATATAATGTTTGATATGCTGCCATTTTATCTTGACCATATTCTCCTTTCCAAAAACGTCTTCTGCACAAACGAACATACCAGTTGCTTAAATTTTCTTGCAAAAATTCTGATATGGCACGTGCTGCTTTTGTAGGTTCATAATCAGCATAGGCTTCATCAACGACTTTTATCAACGTATTTAATTCTGAAATAATCCATTGGTCAATTTCAGGTCTTTCGTTTACAGGAATTGAAGCTTCAGAATATTTGAAATTATCAATGTTAGCATACAAACTAAAAAACGAATAGGTATTGTATAATGTTCCGAAGAATTTTCGACGAACCTCAGCAATTCCTTCTAAATCGAATTTTAAATTGTCCCACGGATTGGCATTCGAAATCATATACCAACGCGTAGCATCAGGGCCATATTCCTTTAATGTTTCAAATGGATCGGCAGCATTTCCTAAACGTTTCGACATTTTTTGTCCGTTTTTGTCCAATACCAAACCGTTTGAAACTACATTTTTATAAGCAATTTTATCAAAAACTAATGTTCCAATTGCGTGTAACGTATAAAACCAACCACGCGTTTGATCGACTCCTTCAGCAATAAAATCGGCAGGGAAATCTTTGTTTTCGTCAATTTTATCTTTGTTTTCAAATGGATAATGCCACTGCGCATAAGGCATTGCGCCAGAATCAAACCAAACATCGATTAAATCAACTTCGCGTTTCATTTCTTTACCAGAGGCAGAAACCAAAGTAATTTCGTCAACGACATTTTTATGCAAATCAATCAAATCGTAATTTGCTTCGCTCATATTTCCAATTTCAAAACCTTTAAAAGGATTTACTTTTTGGAAACCTGCAGCAATCGCTTTCTCCGTTTCGTTGTATAATTCTTCAACCGAACCAATCAGAATTTCTTCTGTTCCGTCTTCAGTTCTCCAAATTGGCAATGGAATTCCCCAATATCTTGAACGCGATAAGTTCCAATCGTTAGCATTTTTCAACCAATTTCCAAAACGTCCTTCTCCTGTTGCTTTTGGCTTCCAGTTGATGGTTTCGTTCAAGTCGAACATTCTATCGCGAACTTTCGTAATTTCTATAAACCAAGAATCCAAAGGGTAGTACAAAATTGGCTTATCGGTTCTCCAACAATGTGGATAACTGTGCACATATTTCTCTACTTTGAAGGCTTTATTTTCTTCTTTTAACTGAATGGCAATTTCCACATCGGCAGAACGCTCAGGTGCTTCGCCATCGTTATAATATTCGTTTTTAACGTATTTTCCAGCATATTCACCCATCTGAGAAATGAATTTCCCTTGCAAATCTACCAACGGAACTGGATTCCCATTTTCGTCTAAGACTAACATTGGCGGTACTTCTGGGACGGCTTCTTTGGCAACTTTCGCATCATCGGCACCAAAAGTTGGTGCAGTGTGCACAATTCCTGTTCCGTCTTCCGTTGTAACAAAATCTCCAGCAATTACTCTAAAAGCATTTTCTGGGTTTTGATACGGCAACGAAAATTGCATCAATTGTTCGTAACGAATTCCAACTAAATCAGCGCCTTTGCATTCGGCAAGAACTTGATATGGAATTTGTCCTGCCTTGCCTGCAGGCAGGTTGTCGCCAGCTTTAAAGTTTTCAAAATCCGCAGTATCAGTACTTTCAAAAAAGCCTTTTGCAAATTGTTTCCCAACCAAATTTTTAGCCAAAATCACTTTTGACCTCAAATAAGTATATTGATTGAAGGTGTCTACTAAAACATAATCAATCTTTGGACCAACTGTTAATGCCGTGTTTGATGGCAAAGTCCAAGGCGTTGTTGTCCAAGCCAAAACATGTATCTCTCCAAATTCCTTAAGAAAACTAGGCAAACTTTCCGTTATTGCTTTAAACTGCGCCACCACCGTTGTGTCGGTTACATCTCTATAACTTCCTGGTTGATTCACTTCGTGCGACGATAATCCTGTTCCGGCTTTTGGTGAATACGGCTGAATCGTGTAGCCTTTGTACATCAAATCCTTGTTGTAAATTTGTTTCAAAATCCACCAAACCGATTCCATATATTTGGATTTGTAAGTCACATACGGATCTTCCATATCCACCCAATACCCCATTTTTTCGGTCAAATCATTCCAAACATCCGTATAACGCATCACCGTTCGCTTGCACGCTTCGTTGTATTCTTCAATGGAAATTGACTTTCCAATATCTTCCTTTGTAATTCCTAATTCCTTCTCAGTTCCTAATTCTACTGGCAATCCGTGCGTATCCCAACCTGCTTTTCGTTTTACTTGGAACCCTTTTTGAGTTTTATATCGGCAAAAAATATCTTTAATAGCGCGCGCCATCACATGGTGAATTCCTGGTAATCCATTTGCAGAAGGCGGCCCCTCAAAAAATACGAATGGTTTATTTCCTTCGCGAGTCGTTACGCTCTTCTCGAATATGTTTTCTTTTTTCCAAAAATCCAATACTTCCGATGCCACAGTTGGCAAGTCAAGTCCCTTGTATTCAGTAAATTTAGTGCTCATTTTATCCTTTTCTTAAATCGTTGTGCGAAAGTAATAAATTTATGTCGAAAGTCGAAAGTCAAAGCTCGAAAGTTATGATTACAAGTAAATTTTTGTTTGATTTTTAGTTTTTTTGTGCGTGCACTAGTTTAGAACGTTTTAAAAAACGAGGACACTAACAAAAGAAAAAAAACCATCAAAAATAATTCTGATGGCTTTGTATTTGATATTTGAAAAAACGATTTTTTATGCCAAAACATCGATGATTAGCGAAGGGAAAAGTCCGATTATAATATTCAAAACGATTGCGATTACGGCTACGGCATAGAAAACGAATGGTGTTTTTGCGGTGGCTTCTTCTGGCTCTTTGGTGTACATTGCCAAGATTAATTTGAAATAGTAACCCACGCTGATGATTGAGTTGATTACTGCGGCGATTACGACGATTAAATAACCTGCTTGGATAGTTTGTGTGAACAACATAAATTTAGCGAAGAATCCTGCGAATATTGGGATTCCTGCCATTGACAATAACGAGGCTGTGAGTACGGCTGCCATTATTGGGTTGGATTTTCCTAATCCGTTGAAGTTGCTAATTTCTTCGTTGCCTTTGTTTTTACAAACATAAAGCAATACGCTGAACGACGCAATTCCAGCTAAGGCATAGGCTGAAGCATAATACAATAGACTTCCTGCGGCGGTTGTGGCACTCAATAAAACCATTAACATAAATCCGGCGTGGGATATTCCTGAAAATGCCAACATCCGTTTTACATTGGTCTGTTTTAATGCCATGATGTTTCCAACGGTCATAGATGCAATAGAAATCACAACAATTACGATTTGGAATCCGTACGTAATTTCTACGTTCATTGCAGTTAATAGTTTGTATAATGTTGCCATTGCTACCACTTTAGCCAAGGTGCTCATTGTGGCTGTTGTTAATGCTGGCGAACCTTCGTAAACATCGGGTGCCCAAAAGTGAAAAGGTACGGCTGCAATTTTGAATAACATTCCGATGGTTAGCAATACAATTCCAATGAAAAACCAAGACGGTAATTCGGCTGATTGTGCTAATTCACTGATTTCTGTGATGTCGAATGTTCCCATTGCGCCATAAATAAGGCAAATTCCAAATAATAATATTCCCGAAGCGAAGGATCCCATTAGGAAATATTTTAAACCTGCTTCGTTACTTTTGATGCTAGTTCGGTCTGAGGCTGCTAAAACATAAAGTGAAATGGACAATACTTCGATTCCTA
Organism: Bacteroidota bacterium; assembly: GCA_947468985.1. GTDB lineage: Bacteria > Bacteroidota > Bacteroidia > Flavobacteriales > Flavobacteriaceae > Flavobacterium. Next base: position 1,216 of record CANINJ010000153.1, on the reverse strand, counting down.
AAAAGAACATGGATAGGTTTCCAAAAGACACCATTGCGACTGCTCCTGACAATAAAAATATTTTTATAGCGATGTAATCTGAGATTTTTGATTGGTGGTTTTCATAGAAATTATGACTTAGTGCCACCAAGAAAATCGTTAATACAATGAATAAACTGGAAAAAGCAACAGAGAATTTGCTAACCACAATCATATTATTGTAGTAGGTTGCTGGCGAATTATACTCGGAAATATTGAGTCCTAATATGGCAAGTAAACCAATAATTGTTACTGGAATAATGGCTTTTCTGAAATTCATGATTTCAAATAAAAGGCATAAAACACCTAATCCTATTATTACTATTAATGTATTCATTGTTTAAATTTTAGATTTCGGAATTTGAAGAATTGAATTTCTTCTAGTCGAAAATCGTGATACTATTATTTTGAATTTATATATTTTAAATGCTTAACCGAATCTGTTGATGCTAACCAAAATTGATTCTAAACTTGGGGTTATCAAGTCTATAATTGGTTTTGGATAGAATCCGAAGAAGAACAAAACAGCAACAATTACTGTCAATGAAATTCCTTCGTTTAGTGTAATATCAGAAAATATTTTTGTGTTTGTTTCTCCCAACATCGAAGTTTGAAACATTTTCAACATATAATACGCCCCTAAAATAATGGTGGTTCCACCTAAAATGGCAAACCAGATATTAACTTGTGAAAGGCTGTAAAGCACAGTAAATTCTCCAACAAAATTGAATGTTGACGGCAATGCAACCGAAGCCAAAACTAAAATCATAAATAAAGAAGTGAATTTTGGTGCTTGCGAGCGTATGCCTCCCATTTCAGAAATGGTATTTGTTTGGAACCTGCGGAAGATAATTTCGGCAGCAAGAAACAAACCTACGATTACAAAACCGTGAGAAATCATTTGAAGAACAGCACCTCGTAAACCGTCAATTGTTAAGGTATATGCTCCAGCAGCAATTAATCCAACGTGTGCTAATGAAGAATAGGCAAATAATTTCTTTAAGTCTTTTTGTCGCAAAGCTACAATAGAACCGTAGATTGTACCTGCAATTCCAATAGCTACAAATACGTTGATGTATTGTTTGGCTGCTAATGGCGCTATTTGCAATTGCCAACGAATTACGCTGTACAATCCCATTTTTAGCATAATTCCCGATAATAACATCGTTCCAACGGTTGGTGCTTTTTGATACACACT
>CANINJ010000152.1 GCA_947468985.1 Bacteroidota bacterium | reverse complement strand
CAGATAATCCAAGTGTAAAATCAAGTCTTACCTTTCTTAGAAAAACAGATTGGGCAAGAAAAAAAGTAGAGGAATTGTATTTAAATAGCCAGAATAAATTTAAAAATTAATGATTATTCAATCGAGAATAAATAAAACAGTCTAAAAATTTACCATCATAAAATTCATTTTCTTTTAAATGTCCTTCTTTAACAAAACCATTTTTTTGTAAAACTTTCTCAGAAGCACCATTTTCAGGATCAATAATAGCTTCGATTGAATGTAACTTCATTTCCTTAAACCCAAATTCCACAACAATTCCAACTGCTTCTGAAGCAATTCCTTTTCCGTGAATTTCAGGAAGTAACATATACCCAATTTCAGAACGATAATGTTCGTGTTTGGTTCTATAAAAACCTATAATACCAAGTAATTTTGAACTTCCTTTGATTGTAATTGCCCAATTAATCGATTCGTTTTTTTCTATTCCAGAATCAATCATAGCAAAGTGTTCCAAAGCTTCTTCGTGGTTTTTCAACAAAGGTCTTGGAATATACTTCATATTTTCGGCATCAGAACGCATTACGAAAATTTCTTTTAAATCATTTTCATCTATGCGACGCAACAATAAACGGTCACTTTCTAAATTCGGAAATGGATTGAAATTAAGGACTAACATAGTTTTTATTTTTATAAAATTTCAATTGAATATTCGGATTGAAATTGTTCCTTAATTCCAATAATTTGAATCCCTTCTTTTTCTGATAATTCCCCTGAATTTGTCATTGTATCTGCATATCCAAACCAAGGTTCTATACAAATATAAGGTGCTTTTTGTTTTGTCCAAATCCCCAATGATGGGAAATCTTCAAATTTAACTTTCAGAAACGGAACGTTATTTTCAGAAATTGTAATTGCTTTGGATTCTAATTTTTTAAAAATTAATGCATCATTTTCAAATAAGGAATAGGAGAGTGGTAACCGATTTTCTTTCATTGGTAATGAAATAGTTTCGTTGCAAATTAAATCGTTTTTAAGTTGCGAACAGATTACTATTTCTGATTTCTCAAATTCCAATTCGTAAGCATTAAATTCATTTGGCAATGCAAATCCAGGATGCCCGCCAATTGAAAAAGGCATTTCAAAATCATTGGTATTTATGACTTTATAACCAATTTTCAAACTTGAATTTACAAGTGTATAACTAATCTGCAACTCAAATTCAAACGGATAGTTTTCTAAGGTTTCTGTATTGTTTGTTACTGAAAAAATGACATTTTCTGCTGATTTTTCAATAATATTAAACTCCATTTTATGAGCAAAACCGTGACGTAATAAAGAATAAGAATTACCTTTATAGGAATATTTATCGTCTTTTAAACAACCAACAATTGGAAACAAAATAGGCGAATGTTTGCCCCAAAATTTAGGATTTCCTTCCCAAATATATTCTTTGTTATTGGAGTTTTTTAGCGAAATTAATTCTGCACCTAATGGATTTATTATTGCAGTCAAATTTGAATTTGAAATAGTTGTATTCAATGTTTTTTATTTTTTTTGTAAAAGTATTAAATCTAAGCTATTGTGCTTAACTTTTCAGTAAATTTTGTTAAAAATATTCCTATATCAATAAAAAGTAGCAACTTTGAAACTCGTATTGTTTACTAGTTTAGATGTTTATTCTTGTTGGATGTAACATTTAATTGAAACATTCGTTTTATCTAAAATCTTAAATAGAAATAAATGAAAAACCATTTCACCAAAGCCATTTTATTTTCGGCTTTATTTTTCGGAACAGTCGTTGTAAATGCACAACAAGCCCCAACAACAGAAACCAAATCGGTTTCAAATTACAATTATCATGATGCTTTTGCTCCCAATTTTTATACAAAGAATGGAACAGCAACTCGTTCAGCAAGTGGTCAACCAGGAGAAAAATATTGGCAAAACAGAGCGGATTATCAATTAACAGCAAATTTAAATGACAAAACGAGTGAAATAATTGGTACTGAAACCTTAACCTATACCAATAATAGTCCAGATAAATTGTCTTTTTTATGGATGAATGTGGATCAAAATTTATTCAAAACTGATTCTCGTGGAAATGCTGTAATTCCTGTAAATGGTAGTCGTAACGGAGCAAGAGGTGAAAAATTTGATGGTGGTCACAAAATTAAATCCGTTAAAATAGTTTCTGTAATTGGAGGAAAATCAGTTGAAAAAGAAGCTAAATTTGAAATCAATGATACAAGAATGAAAATCGTTCTTCCTCAAGATTTGAATGCTAACGGTGCTTCATTAAAAGTAAAAATCGAGTTTTCCTATATTTCACCAAAATACGGTTCGGATAGAACGGGTGTTTTAGATACTAAAAATGGGAAAATTTTTACAATTGCGCAATGGTATCCAAGAATGTGTGTTTATGATGATGTAAGAGGATGGAACACATTGCCTTATCAAGGTGCTGGTGAATTTTATTTAGAATATGGTGATTTTGATGTGACAATTACCGCTCCTTCAAATCACGTTGTAGTTTGTTCTGGGGAATTAGTAAATCCAAAAGAAGTCTATTCAGTTGCACAACAAAAACTTTGGGCAGATGCTGCAAATAGTGATAAAACGGTTGTAATTCGTTCTGCGGAAGATGTTGCAAATGCAGTTTCAAAACCATTGGTTAAACCAACATTAAACTGGCATTTCAAAATTAAAAATTCTCGTGATGTTTCTTTTGCTTCGTCACCTGCTTTCATAATTGATGCGGCTAAAATTAACTTGCCAAGTGGCAAAAAATCTCTTGCAATATCTGCTTATCCAGTCGAAAGCGATGGAAGTTCTGCTTGGGCACGTTCTACGGAATATACAAAAACATCTATTGAAAATTACTCAAAAAGATGGTTTGAATATCCTTATCCTGCCGCTACAAATGTTGCTGGTAATGAGGGTGGAATGGAATATCCAGGAATCGTTTTCTGTGGTTGGGAATCAAAAGGAGAAGAATTATGGGGAGTTACGGATCACGAATTTGGTCACATCTGGTTTCCAATGATTGTAGGTTCTAACGAGCGTTTATTTGCTTGGATGGATGAAGGATTTAATACTTTTATTAATTCTTTAAGTTCTGTTGATTTCAATAATGGGGAATATAAATCGCCTATTACGGATATGCACCAAATGTCTGAAGCTTTTACTAAACCTTCAATGGAACCAATAATGACGGCGCCTGATGGTTTTAAAGAAGCGAATATGGGAATGTTAGGATATTACAAACCCTCTTCAGGATTGATAATGTTACGCGAACAAATTCTTGGAAAAGAACGTTTTGATACTGCTTTCAAAACCTACGTAGCACGTTGGGCATTCAAACATCCAACGCCAGACGACTTTTTCAGAACTATTGAAAACGTTGCTGGTGAAGATTTAAATTGGTTTTGGAGAGGTTGGTTCGTTAACAACTGGCGTTTTGACCAAGCCATTACGAAGGTTAAATATGTGAAAAACAACCCTAAATTAGGCGCTATTATTTCTATGGAAAACCTTGAAAAAATGGCACTTCCTGTTGTTTTAGATATTAAATTTAAAAGCGGAACTCTTACTCGCATAAAATTACCTGTCGAAATCTGGCAGAAAAATACAGATTGGTCTTTCAAAAGTAATTCTACTGAAGAAATTGAAACCATCACTTTAGATCCAGACCACGTTTTTCCTGACGTAAATAGTGCCAATAATGTTTGGAGTGCCGATAAAGGTGAGTTAGAAAAAGATGTGATTTTAGATTCTTACTTAGGAAACTTTTCAAGTGCAATGATGCCTATTAAAATTAATTTCACAGAAGAAGATGGTTCACTTGTAGCCAATGCAACTGGGCAACCAAAATTACCTTTAACAGCTGCTGGTAAAGATAAATTCACGTTTGAACAAGCAGGTTTAACAATTCAATTTAACGAAAGTAAAAGTGAATTTAATTTGTTAATCAACGGGCAAACAATACTGTTTACAAAAGACAAATAAGATTTTAATTATTAATTCAAATAGAAACACCAACTGAAAAGCTGGTGTTTTTTTTATGATAAATATTTTTTTTTAAGAAGGTATTTGCTGACTCAAACAATGCAATGTCCCAAATCCCCAAATCAAATCAATGGCATTAATTCCTATGATTTCTCTGTTTGGGAAACATTCTGCTAAAATATTCAAAGCAATTCTATCGTTGGCATCATTAAAGGTAGGGACCAAAACACAATTGTTCAATATCAAGAAGTTTACATAACTCGCTGGCAAAACTAATCCATCGAAAATAATGCGTTTCGGCATTGGCAATTCAATGATATTCAATGGTTTTCCGTCTTCTAATTTTGCGTTTTGCAATCGTTTTAAGTTGTCTTGCAAAGGTTTGTAGTTGCTGTCTTTTGTATCCGATTCAACAATAGTTACCACCGTATTTTCATTTACAAATCGACACAAATCATCAATATGTCCGTGTGTATCGTCGCCTTCAATTCCGTTTCCCAACCAAATAACATTTGTAATTCCAAGGTATTCTTTAAAAACAGCTTCGTAATCTGCTTTTGTGAAATTGGAATTTCGAACCTGAATCGTAGGATGCATCAAACATTCTTCCGACGTAATAAGCGTTCCTTTTCCATTGGTTTCAATCGCACCACCTTCTAAAATTACTGGTTTTCCGTTATAAATAACTTGCGTTAATGTGAGTTTCAGTGCCTCTGCTACTTTTGAAGGAACAAATTTATCCAATTGAAAGTTTTTATATTTTGCCCAACCGTTAAAATTGAAATTCAACGCTTCTCGTTTGGAACCGTTTTTCACGATAATTGGTCCTGAATCGCGCATCCAACTTCTGTTGGTTTTATGAATGATAAATGAAACTGCTTTCAAATTAACTTCCGCAATTTCAAGCATTCCAATGACTTTTGATTTCAGATTTTCATCGGCAACAACCAAAACGACTTCTTCAAAAGTGGTAACTTTTTTAATAAATTCAATAAAAGCCCATTGAATCGCCTCGTATTTTCCTGGCCAATCTTTACCATTATGAGGAAAACAAAGTAAAATTCCTTGTTGGTTTTCCCATTCTGCTGGAAATCTTCTTGAATTTATCATTATTCGATTG
>CANINJ010000151.1 GCA_947468985.1 Bacteroidota bacterium | reverse complement strand
TCAACCAATTTATTTATCACATCCATCAAAACCCGAATATCCTCAAAATGCAATCCCGTTGTAGGTTCATCAAGAATATAAAATGTATTTCCTGTATCTTTTTTAGACAATTCCCCAGCCAATTTTATCCGTTGCGCTTCTCCACCAGAAAGTGTCGTACTTTGCTGACCAAGAGTTATATAGCCCAAACCAACATCCTGAATTGTTTTTACTTTTCTATAAATCTTCGGAATCATCTCAAAAAACGGAACCGCTTCATCAACAGTCATATTCAAAACATCTGAAATAGATTTTCCTTTGAACCGAATTTCCAAAGTTTCTCTATTAAATCGCTTCCCTTGGCACGTTTCACATTCAACATAAACATCGGGTAAAAAGTTCATTTCTATCGTCCGAACTCCCGAACCTTCACAGGTCTCACATCTTCCGCCTTTCACATTAAAACTAAATCTCCCTGCTTTATAACCCCGAATCATACTTTCAGAAGTCATCGTAAACAGGTTTCTAATTTCCGTAAAAACTTCGGTATAAGTCGCAGGATTTGAACGTGGCGTTCTCCCAATAGGACTTTGGTCTATATCAATAACTTTATCAATATGCTCCAAACCTTCAATTTTCTTGTACGGTTTTGGTTTTTTTACACCATTAAGATAAAAGGCATTCAAAATAGGATAAAGCGTTTCGTTTATCAATGTCGATTTTCCACTTCCAGAAACTCCAGTCACACATATTAATTGCCCTAACGGCATTTCAATAGTAACATTCTTTAAGTTATTTCCCGTTGCACCAGTCAATTTCAAGAACTTTCCGTTGCCTTCACGTCTCTTTTTTGGAATCTCGATTTTCATTTCTCCATTAAGATACATTGCAGTAATAGTATGGTCTTTCAAGATTTCTGCAGGTGTCCCTTTGCTGATTATTTCTCCACCAAATTTTCCTGCTTTTGGACCAATATCGATTACATAATCGGCACGTTCAATCATATCTTTGTCGTGTTCAACCACAATCACAGAATTTCCTAAATCTCGCAATTGTTCCAACGAATGAATTAATTTATCGTTGTCTCTTTGGTGCAAACCAATACTCGGTTCATCCAAAATATATAAAACGCCAACCAATTGCGAACCAATTTGTGTTGCCAGTCGAATCCGTTGCGCTTCGCCACCAGATAGTGATTTTGAACTTCGGCTTAAAGCCAAATAATCCAAACCAACATTCATCAAAAAGTTCAATCTATCCTTAATCTCTTTAATTACTTCGGTTGCGATAAGAGTTTGTTTATCAGACAAATGATTATGTAAATCGTGAAACCATTTTGTTAAATCTGAAATATCCAAATCGCATAATTCTGCAATATTTTTTTCATTGATTTTAAAAAACAACGCTTCTTTTTTTAATCTCGTTCCTTCGCAAAAAGGACATTTCACTTCATCCATAAATCCAGAAGCCCAACGTTTTATCGTTGCCGAACCGCTTTCGTCGTGTTGGTTTTTTATGAAATGTGAAATTCCTTCAAATTCAATTTTATATTCCTTCGTAATTCCCAATGTTTTTGATGCAACAGAAAATTTTTCTTTTCCACCGTTCAAAATCATATCCATCGCTTCCTCAGAAATACGTTCTATAGAATCTGATAATTTAAAATCAAATTTTTCTCCAATAATTTCCAATTGCTTGAAAATCCAAGTTGATTTATATTCGCCTAAAGGCGCAAAACCACCACTTTTAATAGAAATTTTTGGGTTTGGAATTATCTTTTTAATATTAATTTCATTTACGGTTCCTAAACCATTACAATGTTCACAAGCACCTTTTGGCGAGTTGAATGAAAATATATTTGGTTCTGGATTTTGATATGAAATACCAGTGGTCGGACACATCAAATTTCGACTAAAAAAGCGAACTTGGTTGGTTTCCTGATCTAAAATCATCAAAACATTCTCTCCGTGATACATCGCTGTTTTAATGCTATCGGTCAATCTTTTTTCATTTTCAACTGAAGAATCAACTGCAATTCTGTCGATTACAATTTCAATATCATGGGTTTTATAACGGTCTAATTTCATTCCAGCCGTTATGTCTTTTATTTCACCATTAATACGAACTTTTAGAAATCCTTGCTTTGCTATTTGCTGGAATAATTCACCATAATGTCCTTTCCGAGCTCTAATTACTGGCGCAAGAATATTGATTCGCTTGCCGATAAAATCTTTAGTAATTAATTCTTTGATTTGGTCGTCATTATAGGAAACCATTTTTTCGCCTGTATTATAACTGTAAGCATCGCCGCCACGAGCATAAAGCAAACGTAAAAAATCGTATATTTCTGTAATAGTTCCCACCGTTGAGCGAGGGCTTTTGCTGGTTGTTTTTTGTTCAATGGCAATTACGGGTGAAAGTCCATCTATTTTGTCAACATCGGGACGTTCTAAACCACCAAGAAATTGTCGGGCATAAGCAGAGAAAGTTTCTACATAGCGGCGTTGTCCTTCGGCATAAATAGTATCAAATGCCAAAGACGATTTTCCAGAACCCGAAAGTCCAGTAATCACAACCAATTTTTCTCTGGGAATGGTAACGTCTATATTTTTAAGATTATGAACTCGCGCCCCTAATACTTCAATATTATTATCAGTTTCTAACATAATTTGCATCAAAACGCAAAGTTACCATTTTGGTTTAAATTTTCGATACAACGCTTATGAAGATTTTGTTAATACAACTCCTTAACGGCGAATTATTTTAGCAAAATTTATTCTATCGTCATCGATTTTAATTTGCTTCTATAAGCCTCAAGAGCAATAGATTTCGATATAAAACCAAAATATTTCCCATTCTTAATTACCGGAAGGAAAGCAACTTTTGAATTTTCAAATTTATTCATAACCGTTTCCATAGTATCTGTTGGGTAAATAATCTCTTTTGGTGCTTGCATAACTTCCTTAATCGGAGTGTATTTTACTTTGAACGCACTAAATATTATTTCTCGGATATCATTAAAATAAATCACACCCAACAATTCAAGGTTTTCATTTACAACAGCAAATACCACTTGGTTTGAATGCGAAATCAATTCGACTAATTTTTCTAAATTACCTTCGGAACCAACTGTTTCATAATCGGTTTGGATAATTTTATTAATATCCAAAGTAGATAGAATATTCGTATCTTTATTACTTGTAAATGCATTTCCTTTTCTCGCTAAATTCTTTACGTCCAATGAATGTTTTTCAAAACGCTTGGAAATCGCAAAACTAATTGAGGACACAATCATCAATGGAATCATCAAATCGTAACCGCCTGTAATTTCTGCAATAAGGAAAATTGCGGTCAATGGTGCGTGAAATAAACCACTAAGAATCCCAGCCATTCCAACCATTGTAAAGTTACTAATGGGTAATTTTGTAAACCCTGACAGATTTACAAGTTTTGAAAAGAAAAATCCTGCGTAAGAACCTAAAAATAGGGAAGGGGCAAAATTTCCACCATTTCCGCCACTTCCGAGCGTAATTCCTGTCGCAAAAACTTTCAATAACATTGTAGCGCCCACAAAAAGTAACAACATCCAACTGTTATTTCGGAAATCACTAAATAATGTGTTTTCTAATAATTGCCCAGGATCATTTTCTGATAAAGTTTTGATGCTTTCATAACCTTCACCAAATAATGTTGGGAATACAAAAATAATTATTGCTAAAAGGGAAGCGCCAAAAAGTCCTTTTTTATAGGGACTTAATTTAACTTTACTAAAAAAATGTTCTACCTTTTGGAAGTTTCGAGAATAATAAACCGCAATAAATCCAGCAAATATTCCAAGTAAAATATAGTATGGGATATTATGATAATCGAAGGTTTGTTGTTGCTTAAAATTCAATAATATGCTTTCATCCAATACAATTTCAGAAATCAAAGCACCCGTTGCCGCGGAAATCATTATGGGTGTAAACGCAGAAATACTAACATCAACCAACAAAACTTCAATAGCGAACAAAACCCCAGCAATTGGAGCGTTAAAAGCCGCTGCAATTCCTGCTGCAACCCCACAACCTATTAGCAAAGTTCGGTCTTTGTAACTCAATTTATAGCGTTGCGCATAATTAGATCCAAAAGCAGCGCCCGTAATTACGATTGGACTTTCTAAACCTGCAGAACCACCCAAACCAACTGTCAGTGAGCTTGTTACTATTTGAGCATACATTTGTTTTCTTGGAATTACACTCGATTTTTTTGCAACGGCATACAAAATTTGTGACGTTCCTTTTTCTATCGTGCCGCCCAAAACTCGTTTTACAACAAATATGGTCAGCAAAATCCCAACAATTGGCAAAACACTATTGATGAAACTTAATTTTAATATTCCATTGATGTAGGTTGCAAATGAAAAAACAGAGTGTGCGAAACTCTTTAACACAATCACAGCAAAGGCTGCCGAAATTCCAACCAAAACACTCGACAGAAAAATAAACTGTTTTTCTGATAGTTTTGATTGCGACCAACTAATTAAGTTTTCAATTTTATAAATATATCTTTTGAACATTGAATTTTTTGTAAAGTGCTAATTTACTATTATTTTGAGTTTAAATTAATTTTCTCAAGGCTTCTTTTTTGCTCAATGGTTTTAAATCGGTTGCATTTACAAAATTGATAACAAGACTTGGATTTGTCCCAACATATTCTCTTAATGCCCAGCCAATTGCCTTTTGAATAAAAAATTCTTTTGATTTTGAATGCTTTTCACATTCTGAAAAAAGCAATTCATAATTCGTATTTTTCTTATATCCCAATTGAAAAAGAATCGCACTTCTATTAAGCCACATATTTTTGGAATTTGAAAAGCGTTCGATTACTTTTTCAGTTTCCTCAGGGAATTCTATTAAATAGTGTCCTAAAATATTTTTCGAAATGGTATCCACGCTATCCCACCAAGAATTCGTAACTATCAGTTTTTCAATGAGTTTAATATCGTCTTTTTGGTAGTTGTTTTTAAGATTTTTTATTAAAATTTCAATGCCGCAATAGTGTAATTCTCGAAACTCTGTATTAAATAATACCCAAGCAATTTCTCGGAAATTTTGAGTCAATTCATCTTTATTTGTCTTGTAAACTTCTTTGAAAAT
>CANINJ010000150.1 GCA_947468985.1 Bacteroidota bacterium | reverse complement strand
TCCGCTTGGAGTTGCAGATATTAAAAGAGAAGGGACTGATGTAACAATTGTTTCTTTTGGAAAAATTATTAAAGAAGCGCATATAGCTGCTGACGAATTAGCAAAGGAAGGAATTTCTTGTGAAATTATCGATTTGAGAACCGTGCGTCCTTTAGATTATGAAACGATATTGACGTCTGTTAAAAAAACTAATAGATTAGTAGTTCTCGAAGAAGCGTGGCCTTTTGCAAGTGTTGCTTCCGAAATTACGTATATTGTTCAAGAACGTGCGTTTGATTTCTTAGATGCTCCAGTTCAAAGAATTACAACTGCTGATACACCAGCACCTTATTCTCCAACATTGTTGAAAGAATGGTTGCCAAACGCAGGCGACGTTGTAAAAGCGGTGAAAAAAGTGATGTATAAAAAATAGATAATAAACCTAAATTTTTAGAATTTTTAGGCGGTTGGAATATTAACAGTCTATAAATTAAAAATTACTATATTTGAAACTTCATCAAAATCATTTGGTGAAGTTTTTTTTTGACTTATGAAATACAAATTAATTACAAGCATTTTCATTTTATTAACAGGATTTACTTTTGCTCAAACAAAAGTAAGCGGAATGGTTGTGGACAATGACAACCAACCCGTTCCGTACGCAAATGTTGTTTTCAAAGGAACTACCGAAGGAGTTGTAACCAATGAAGATGGGCGTTTTTATATAGAATCTCAACTTACTCTTAAAGTTATTGTAGTTTCTTTTGCAGGATTTGAAACCAAAGAAGTTGTATTGCCAAAAGCCGTTAACTATGATTTTAAAATCAAAATTAGTGACGGAGTAAAGTTGCAAGAAGTGGTGATTTTTTCAGGAAAAACTTCCAAAAAGAACAATCCTGCGTTGGATATTCTTCGTAAAATTTGGGAACGAAAACGCAAAAATGGTTTGCGTCAGTTCAATCAATACCAAATGGAGAAGTACGAGAAAGTAGAATTTGATATGAATACTATCGACAGTGCTTTTATGAAAAGTAAGATTTTCAAAGGAATGGAATTTATTTTCAAACAAGTCGATACTTCTAAAGTTACGGGTAAAACCTACTTGCCAATTTTCATTAACGAAGCACTTTCAAATGTGTATGGTGATAATATTAAAGGAAAAGTCAAAGAAATTTTAAAGGCAAATAAAAACTCCGGATTCAATACCAATCAGCAAATTATAGCTTTTATTAAAGACTTATATAATGAGTATGATATTTATAGTAATTACCTGAGATTTTACGATAAAACGTTTACAAGTCCGCTTTCAAGAACAGGAATTGATGTCTATAATTATGTTTTGAGAGACAGTACTTTTATAGATAAAAAATGGTGCTATAACATTGTATTTTATCCAAGACGAAAAAACGAATTGACTTTCAAAGGAGATTTTTGGGTAAATGATTCTACTTATGCCATCAAAAACATTAATATGGCGGTTACCAAAAGTGCTAATATTAACTGGGTAAAAGACATTTATATCGAGCAAGAATTTGAAGTTTTAAATGATTCTGTTTTCTTGTTAACAAGAGATTATATGATGACTGATTTCGCTTTGAACAAAAAAGAAAAATCAAGGGGTTTATATGGAAAAAGAACCACATTGTACAAAAATCACGAATTTAATGTTAAAAAATCCGATGTTTTTTATAAAGAAGAAGTCAATAATCAGGACGACACAGTCTATTTAAAACCCGATGAATTTTGGGAAGAAAATCGTTTTGAGAATCTAAATAAAGATGAAAAAGGAGTCTATAAAATGTTAGATACATTACAAACTAACAGAAAATTCAGACAACTATACGATTTGGTCACCATTTTAGGAAGCGGTTATATTCAAAAAGGACATTTTGATTACGGCCCCATTTTTTCAACTGTAGGATTCAATGAAGTCGAGGGTTTTCGATTGCGAACAGGCGGTAGAACCTATTTTGGAGCCAATGATCCATGGCGAATTCAAGGCTACACGGCCTATGGTTTCAAGGACAATAAATTCAAATATGGAATTTCTGGGAAATGGTTATTAGATAAAAATAAACGCATTATTATTGAAGGAGGCAACAGGAGAGATATTGAACAAATTGGAGCAAGCCTCACCACAACTAACGATGTAATGGGCAGAAGTTTCGCTTCATCAGCCCTTTTTACAACCGGAAGTAACGGAAAATTAACCAATATAAATCTGAGTACTCTCTCCTTAGAAATTGAACCAGCAAAAAATTTGACCTTGCAAACAGGCTTCTCTTTTAGAACTTTAGAGTCCGCATCTTCCGTTTTTAAATTGGATTATTACACCACATTGCCCGATGCATTAGGCAATGGAGGCATTACAAAAAGCAACCTAAAACAATCTGAAATAAACCTCCAAGTCGATTACACACCAAAACGAAAATCGATAGGTCACGGTGTCGAACGTTCCTATGTTGACAGTCCGTTTTCAAGGGTTTTCATGAATTATAGTCAAGGATTAAAAGGTGTTTTCAATAGTGATTTTGACTATAAAAAACTACAATTATATTACAAACAACCCATCATTATGGGTGGAATTGGTCGCTTAGACGCCATCGTTGAATTAGGAAAAACTTATGGCGAAGTGCCTTTAGGATTACTAAGTATTGTTCCAGGAAATCAAACTTATTTCACTATTCAAAACACGTTCAACCTTCTAAATTTCTACGAATTTGAAGCCGATCAATACGCAACAGTCCAATTAGAACACAATTTTGGAGGTCGAATTTTCTCAAGAATTCCATACTTAAGAAAGCTAAATTGGCGAGAAACAATCGGCGTAAAAGGTGTTTACGGAAATATTTCCGATAAAAACAGAGCCCTAAATGCATCAGAATTAATCTATAATGCCCCTGAAAATGGCTATTGGGAATACAATGCAGGAATTGGAAACATCTTCAAAGTCTTCAAAATCGAATTCAGTTGGAGAGGAAGTTACATTTCTCCCGACACCAATAATTTCGGAATAAAAGGCTCGTTTGGATTCTATTTTTAGAGGCCATTCCGGCTCTATATTTCAAAAAAAAGAACAAATAATGCGTTTCAATAACTTTGATATGGAATTTATAAAGGTTCTTATATGATATGCATATTGTATCAATCAAATCATTGTAGTATGAATAGAAAGGAATAAAACCATCAATTATTTAAAAAAGCAATATTCTTGTGGAATAGTGCTTTTTTATTTGTTAAGGTTTTGTTACATTTGCAACCAATTATTTAATAACCAATAAGTAGAATATGGAATCATTGATGATTTATGTGCCAATAGTGATGGCATTAATTGGATTGGCATTTATGGCAATCAAAAGAAGCTGGGTTTTAAAACAAGATGCCGGAGATGGTAAAATGAAAGAAATTTCAGATTATATCTATGAAGGAGCCCTAGCTTTCCTTAAAGCAGAATATAGATTATTAGCAATATTTGTTGTAATAGCAAGTGTTGTATTGGCAGGAATTTCATTTGTAGTTCCAACTACAAATATATTAATAGTAGTAGCATTTATTTTTGGAGCTTTCTTTTCAGCATTAGCAGGGAATATGGGAATGAAAATTGCAACTAAAACAAACGTAAGAACAACTCAAGCGGCTCGTACAAGTTTGCCACAAGCATTAAAAGTTTCTTTTGGTGGTGGAACAGTTATGGGATTAGGAGTTGCTGGTTTAGCCGTTTTAGGTTTAACAGGTTTCTTTATTTTCTTTTTCCATTATTTTATGGGTGGAAATTGGGCAAATGGCGGAACATATAAAATGACAATAGTTTTGGAAACTTTAGCTGGTTTCTCTCTTGGAGCAGAATCAATCGCTTTGTTTGCTCGTGTTGGTGGTGGTATTTATACTAAAGCTGCTGATGTTGGAGCTGATTTAGTAGGTAAAGTTGAAGCTGGTATTCCAGAAGATGATCCAAGAAATCCTGCTACAATTGCAGATAATGTTGGAGACAACGTAGGTGATGTTGCCGGAATGGGTGCCGATTTATTTGGTTCTTATGTTGCAACTGTTCTTGCTGCCATGGTACTTGGAAACTATGTGATTAAAGATATGGGTGGAAACATTCAAGATGCTTTCGGTGGAATAGGACCAATTTTATTGCCAATGGCAATTGCTGGTTTCGGAATTTTATTCTCTATCATCGGAACTATGGTTGTGAAAATATCGGATGACAATGCTAAAGAACCACAAGTTCAAAAAGCATTAAACATTGGTAACTGGATTTCTATTGCATTAACAGCAATTGCTTGTTATGTTTTAGTTAAATTTATGTTGCCTGAAACTATGAAAATGAGTTTCTTCGGAGAAGGGCTAAAAGATATTTCTTCAATGAGAGTTTTCTATGCAACAATCGTGGGATTAGTTGTTGGAGCTACTATTTCATCTGTAACAGAATATTACACAGGATTAGGTACAAAACCAGTTATGGCAATTGTACAAAAATCATCAACTGGAGCAGGAACAAATGTAATTGCAGGTTTGGCAACAGGAATGATTTCTACGTTCCCAACCGTACTTTTATTTGCAGCAGCAATCTGGTCTTCTTATGCATTTGCAGGATTTTATGGTGTTGCTTTAGCAGCCTCTGCAATGATGGCTACAACAGCAATGCAGTTGGCAATTGATGCTTTCGGACCAATTTCTGATAATGCAGGTGGAATTGCTGAAATGAGTGAATTACCTAAAGAAGTTCGTACAAGAACAGATATTTTGGATTCAGTTGGAAATACAACGGCTGCAACTGGAAAAGGTTTTGCAATCGCTTCGGCTGCATTAACTTCTTTGGCATTATTTGCTGCTTATGTAACTTTTACAGGAATCGACGGAATCAATATTTTCAAAGCACCAGTTTTGGCAATGTTATTCGTAGGTGGAATGATACCAGTAGTTTTCTCTGCATTAGCAATGAATTCTGTTGGAAAAGCTGCAATGGATATGGTTTATGAAGTACGTCGTCAGTTTAGAGAAATTCCAGGAATTATGGAAGGTACAGGGAAACCTGAATATGCTAAATGTGTTGATATTTCTACAAAAGCCGCTTTACGCGAAATGATGTTACCTGGAATTTTGACTATTGGATTCCCAATTGCAATTGTACTTTTAGGTAAATTAGTTTATGCAGAC
>CANINJ010000149.1 GCA_947468985.1 Bacteroidota bacterium | reverse complement strand
ATCCACATAAATCCCTTCAGAATGTTTGTCGATAATAGTCTGATATTGGCTTAAAGCCGAAGAATAATCTCCTAATTTTTCGTAGGTTTTTCCCAATCGATATAAGGTTACGCTTTCAATTTCTTGTCCTTTGAAGTTTTTTAGAATATCCTGAAATTGAAGTAAGGCTTCTTGTGGTTTATTTTGATACAAAAGATAATCTCCACGTGCAAATTGTTTCAAAGCAGTTCGTGTAGAATCGGCAACAGTATTGTCATTTATAAGAAGGAAATATTCCAAAGCATCATTAGCAATTAATTGCGATGAAACTGATTTCAGCTCTTTAAATTGTTTCAAGGCCCATACAAAATCAGCTTTGAAATAACTTGTTTTTGCTGATTTCAAACTTGCTTCGTGTCCAACAACGTCATTTTTCAAATCTTCCTCAATTTGAGAATAATACAAAGAGGCTTGGTTGAATTTTTCTTCAAATAAAAAGATATCTGCCAATTCCATTTTAACATCTGCCTTTTGATATTCGTTCAAAGGAAGATCTAAAGCGTTTTTCAATATGGCTTTTCCTTGCTCAGGATTTTTCATTTGAAAGGTATCAAAATGCGCTTTCAAAATCTGTAATTTTAAAGAATATGGTGTAATTCCGAATTGTTTTATTAAGGAATTTAAGTCTGTTTCGATTAAAGACAAATCTTTTTCTAACGGATTATTTATTTTCATTTCTGTAAGAAAATAATGCGCCTGGATTTGCAATTCCATATCCTGAGTATTCTCTAAAACAAAAGTCAAAATTTCTTTTGCCGTTTCTTTTTCGTCTTCTTCAATGGCAATTTGAGCCAAATTCACAATATTAAAAAGTGATTCAGGATTTCGTTTATAAATTGCTTTTTCTTGAATAAAAGCTTTTCCGAATTCTTTTTGTTGCACAAAATACCAACTCAAATATTGATTCCAAAAGACATCTTGGTTTTGCTGTGTGCGAAGTAATAAGGCTTTTCGCAAGGCATTATTAAAATTCACATCGGCATTTTCAGTCATAAATCTTGAGAACTGATTTTGAATTGCAATTAGGTTTTGAGGATTTTTGAATGATTCTTCCAGAAATTTTTCAATCATTTTATCCGAATCTCCTTTTTGACCATAAAGCAATGCCATTTGAAAATTAAAATTGAAATTTTTATCTAAATCAAGTGCCATTTGATAAGCTTGCAAAGCATAATCTATTAATACTTTTCTTTCAAAAACGGCAGCAATCGCATAAACCTCACTTGGATTTTTTTTGATTTTATCTAACGCTTGCTCAAAGTATTTTTTGGCTTTATTCTCGTCTTTTTGCAATTGATAATTAGAGCCTAATTCTACTAAAAGTGCTGCTTGTTTGTATTTGTCCAAACGATTCAAAATTGCTTTTTCAGCAACATCATATTGTTTTAATTGTTGTTGGCATTCAATGGTTTTTTGGAAATAATATCCATTTCCAGGTTGTGCAGTTAATAATTCTTGATAGGAAATTAGTGCTTTTTCAAATTCGCCTTTGTCAAAATAATTCTGCGCCAATTGCTCGTTTTGTGAGAAAACAATTAGCGAACAAAGTAGAGTAAAAAGGAAAATTAATTTTTTCATTTCAAAAATGTATTAAAAAAACAATGTACTAAAGTAACACTTTTTGTGCCAAATTAGTACATCGTTTTTCAAAGATTAACGGTATTAGTCAATCAAATCAAAACCAGTATATTTTCTCAAAACCTCTGGAATTACAATTCCTTCCGGCGTTTGATAATTTTCTAATATTCCAGCCAAAACTCTTGGCAAAGCCAATGAACTTCCGTTTAAAGTGTGTGTCAATTGATTTTTTCCGTCTTTATCTTTGAAACGTAATTTCAAACGATTGGCTTGAAAAGTCTCAAAATTTGAAACCGATGAAATTTCCAACCAACGGTCTTGTGCAGTTGAAAATACTTCAAAATCATACGTTAAAGCCGATGTAAAACCCATATCACCACCACAAAGTTTCAAAATTCGGTAAGGTAATTTCAATTCTTGAAGAATCATTTTCACGTGTTCAACCATTCCTTCCAAAGCTTCATAAGATTTAGCAGGATGCTCAATTCGTACGATTTCTACCTTGTCAAATTGGTGCAAACGGTTCAATCCACGAACGTGAGCGCCATAAGAACCAGCTTCTCTTCGGAAACAAGGCGTATAAGCCGTTGCTAAAACTGGCAATTCATTTTCGTTCAAAATCACATCGCGAAACAAATTTGTTACAGGAACTTCAGCTGTAGGAATTAAATATAAATTATCGGTGGCGTCGTGATACATTTGCCCTTCTTTGTCTGGCAATTGCCCCGTTCCATAAGCCGAAGCTTCATTTACAAGATGCGGAACTTGGTATTCTTTATAGCCAGCATCGGTATTTTTATCTAAAAAATAGGTGATTAAAGCACGTTGTAATTTTGCTCCTTTACCTTTATAAACAGGAAAACCAGCACCTGTTATTTTATTTCCTAATTCAAAATCAATTATGTCGTATTTTTTTACCAATTCCCAATGTGGTTGCGCTCCTTCGTGCAAAATAGGAATTTCACCTTCTTGAAAAACGGTTACATTTTCTTCTGGAGTTTTTCCAACAGGAACAGTATCTGCAGGAAGATTCGGTAACGTATATAATTTTTCTAATAATTCGTGTGCCAAAGCATCTGCTTTTTCAGCTAAATCTTTGCTTTTTTCTTTTAGAATTACAGTTTTTTCTTTTAATATAGCAGCTTTTGATTTTTCGCCAGCTTTCATTAAATCGCCAATATCTTTGGATAATTTATTAGATTCGGATAAAATGTTGTCTAATTCTACTTGCGTAGCTCTTCGTTTTTCATCTAATTGGACAACTTCATCAACTGTAACTTTGGCGTCCATATTTCTCTTGGCCAATGCTTTGATTACTTTTTCCTGATTTTCTCTAATAAATGCTATTTGTAACATATCTTAATTTTTATAAATCCCAAATTTATTTCAGGATTAAGTCGCAAATTTAATGATTTGTTTGTTATAAATAAAGCAAATAATAAAAGTTGCGATAATGTAAATTTTGGGTGATTAATTGTTAATTAGTTATAAATTTACATCATTTATGTAATTATTATTTAAATTAGCTCAAATTTTAAAACAATGATAAAAATTACTAGCCTTTTAGTGCTGTTTTTAACAACGTCAATTGCAATTGCACAAAATTCAATTACTGAAAAATATAATATTGCAAACTCCGAAAAACATGCAGCTACACGATTAATGAATCTAGCTATAAATCCGAACACTTTGAATTATGATGTTACGTATCATAAACTAGAATTTACAGTAGATCCAGCGTTATATTTTATAACAGGCCAAGTAACCACAACTTATACTGCACTTGAAAACATGTCGTCAGTTACGTTTGATATGGCTAATCAAATGACGGTAACATCAGTCACAAAAAATGGGGTGCCGTTAGTATTTTCCGAAAGTGGAAACAATGAATTGATAATTACATTGCCAAGTCTGCAACTAATTGGAACTTCAGCAACCGTAAAAATTAATTATTCTGGAGTGCCTCCAGTAAATGGCTTTGCGTCTTTTGCATCACAAACGCACAATGGAACGCCCGTTTTGTGGACTCTTTCTGAACCTTATGGCGCAAGAGATTGGTGGCCTTGCAAACAAGATTTGAATGATAAAATTGATAGTATTGATGTTTATATAACTGCTCCGTCACAATATATTAGTGTTTCAAATGGTGTTGAGCCTGAAGCACCAATCATTAATGGTACTCAAAAAACAACTCATTTTCATCATAGTTATCCAATTCCTGCTTACTTGATTTGTATGGCAGTAACTAATTACGATGTTTATACGCAATTGCCAAATTCAGCAACACCAACAGTTACTTACCCAATTGTGAATTACATTTATCCAGAAACAAATTCCTTGGCGGTACGAAACCAACTAGCACAAACACCATTAATATTAGACTATTTCAGTACACTTTTTGAAACGTATCCGTATTCTAATGAAAAATACGGGCATGCTCAATTTGGCTGGAGCGGAGGAATGGAACACACGACGGTTTCATTTATGCAAAATTTTAGTAGAGGCCTAATTGCTCACGAGATGGCGCACCAATGGTTTGGCGACAAAATTACTTGCGGTACTTGGAAAGACATTTGGTTGAATGAAGGATTTGCAACCTATCTCGCCTCTTTGGTGATTGAACATTTTGACGGTCAAGCAGCATTTATTGTGGATAAAACAAACATGATTAATAATATTACTTCGTCACCAAATGGGGCAGTTTATTTAACGGATATGCAGGCATTGGATGTATTTAGAGTCTTTGACCCAAGACTGTCTTACGATAAAGGCGCGATGGTTTTGAACATGCTTCGTTTTAAATTAGGCGATGCACTATTTTATCAAGGAATAAAAAATTATTTAGCAGATGTGAATTTTGCTTATAAATATGCGATAACTTCAGATTTAAAAACTCATTTAGAAGCGGTTTATGGAAGTAGTTTGACTGAATTTTTTAATGATTGGATTTACAATCAAGGGTATCCAAAGTACACCATAACGGTTCAAAACATTGCTGCTGGTCAAGCAAAAATTACTGTAAATCAAACAACAACTGACACATCAGTTTCCTTTTTTGAAATGCCTGTACCGATTCGTTTAAATGGTGCTGGCGGCGTTTCTCAAGATGTAGTAGTAAATAATACAGTCAACGGAGAACAATTTACAGTTTCTGTACCATTTACAGTAACTGGAGTTCAATTTGACCCTAAAAAAGATATTATTTCTAAATCAAGTACAGCAACATTGGATATTTCCGATTTCAACTTTGATCAATCTATCCAAATTTATCCAAATCCAGCTTCAAATGCAATTTCTATTGATTTTCCAGAAGGAATTGAAATTGAAAGCGCCATTTTTTATACGGTTTTAGGACAAAAAATAATGGAAACTAAATCAGCAAAAAATTGGAATATTTCTTCATTTGCTTCAGGAATTCATTTTTTAAGCGTGCAAACAAATAAAGGAACTAAACAATTTAAGTTTATAAAAGAATAGTTATTTATAGCTATTTATTTTAGATAAAGAGCCTTCTTTTGAAAAACACAGTT
>CANINJ010000148.1 GCA_947468985.1 Bacteroidota bacterium | reverse complement strand
TCATTTTAGTGTTCGGTATCTTTGCAATTCCAAAAATTATCGAAAGAATTCAAAATGGAGAAGTTGTAAAAGGAGATCGATTGGATAATATATCTAACCATTCTTTAGAAGATAAATCCAAATTACTCACCATTGGGCCTGCGCCAAAATTTGAACTTACAGATCAAAACAACATGCTAATTTCCAACAAAGATTACGCTGGAAAAGTTTATGTTTTAGAATTTTTCTTTTCAACCTGCCCTACAATTTGCCCAAAAATGAATTTGAATATGATAACCATTCAAAACACATTTTTCGGAAATCCAAACTTTGGAATTGTCTCAATCACTATAAATCCAGAACACGATACGGCAGCAGTTTTGAAAGAACACGCAGCGAAATTAGGCGTAAAATCAACCAATTGGCATTTCCTAACTGGTGATAAAACCAAAATATTTGAATTGGCAAACAAAGGATTTAATGTCTATGTTGGCGAAAATTCAAAAGCAAATGGCGGCTTTGAACATTCAGGATTATTTGCATTAATCGATAAAAATGGAGATATTCGTTGCCGAAAAGATAACTTTGGAAACCCAATTCTATACTACGACGGAATCGAAAAAGAAGGCGTTAGAACCCTACAACAAGACATTGCAATTTTATTAAAAGAATAACTATGGAAAATAATTCAGTAGAACAGAAATACAACAAATGGATCATCGCATTATCAGTAATAATACCAGTTGCAGTAGCCGTACTTTTCAAAATTAAACTAAAAGATTTAGGTTTCAATGTATCGCCATTGCCAATTTTACCTCCAATTTATGCAACCATAAACGGAATTACAGCTATTTTATTAATCACTGCTGTTATCGCAATTAAAAATGGTAATCGAAAACGTCACGAACTATTAATGAAAATCGCAATCGCCTGTTCATTAGTGTTCCTGCTTTTGTACATCGCCTACCACATGACAACCGATTCCACAGCGTTTGGAGGAACAGGTTTCATCAAATACGTGTATTTTTTCATCCTTTTGTCTCACATCAGTTTATCCATCGCAACCATTCCGCTCGTATTAATTACCTATGTTCGTGCCTTGGCTGAAAAATTTGACAAGCATAAAAAAATCGCCAAAATCACCTTCCCAATTTGGTTATATGTTGCCGTTACTGGCGTAATCGTATACCTTATGATTTCTCCTTATTATGTTAAATAAAGTCGAAAGTCGAAAGTCGAAAGTCGAAAGTCATCGGAAATTTAGCACTTCTGTTCTCTTTTTTCTGTTCTCTTTTTTCTACTCAATAGCAACAAATGCGCAATGCGCAATGTGTCGTGCGGCATTAGAAAGCGAAGAAAATCAAGCCAAAGCCAAAGGAATCAACGACGGAATTGTCTATCTCATGGTAATTCCCTACATCTTAGTTGGTTTAGTTTTCTTCGCCGTTTACAAAATGTACACAAAGAAAAACAAAGCATAGTTTACTATTTTATCCCATCAACAGCAACATTAATTGCGCCATTTACTTTAATAAAAGCAATGATCGCTTTGTTCGTTAATTGTATTTTTTGAAATTGAATGTTATCAATTTTTCCATTCACAAAAACTCCAGGCATTGGAGAATAATTCATTAAATAATTCATCATGCTCTGCTTTCCTTCGTCTAAATTCGGTTGAATTGAATACCTACAACTTTCCTGAATTTTTCTTAATACCATTCCTTGAGCCAACCAATTTGCCGTTTTCAATAATTTGCTTTTCGTATCCAAAACATAATCCAATTGGTCAAAATAAATCTCTTTAGTCGTTTCATTGTATTGTGGAAAACCAGTCAAATAAACCGTTCCATTAATGCTTCCCAACATTTCTAAAGCAATTACCATCTTTCCATTTTTATGCCAAATCGATACGTTTTGAACTGTAACTTTCTTGCTTCCATTTCCGTATTCTTGACCCGCAAAATTCTTAGTAATAATTTTCGACGCATCTTGATAACTCGAAACCGCTACAATATTTGCAGAAATTTTATCAGGCATTTGTGTCACCGATTTTAAAACAATCTTGTTTCTATCAAATTTTGAAACTGGTTTTTGACCAATTAATGTTTCCATATTGCATTTCAAACCAATTTCTAAAGTGATGATTTCCTTTTTAAATTTTGCATCCGTAGCATACAATTCTATTGGAACAATTCGAAGCCAACTTTCAAAAGCTTCATTCATTTGAAATGGTGTACATATTTTTTCTAAAGCATCTAAAACATTAGGCTTAAAATCCATTGACTTTTCAATTGCGTCATCAATTGTTCGCTCAATTTTCGATTTAAAAAGTTTCACCGTTGGATTAATCAAATACGTAATTGGAATAGATTTTCCCATAACAACCACTGTTGGACTTTCATTCCAATCCAAAGATTTAAACTCGGTTTTGGTATTCAATTTCCAATTTGACAAATTCACATCACTCATTAAAGTAATGTTTCCATTCAAATTAAATTCTTGCGTGCTGTACAATGCAATTCCTAATTTATCGGTTCCAATTCGATACTTAATAACAGCTTTCAATGGCAAAACAGTTCTGATTTTTCCATTCAAATTTTCAATGGATATCGATGCCAATTTCCAAATCTTCATTTCAATATCATCGTCCTCAATTGTATTATCATCATAAATCAATCCCGTCATAAACTTATTGGTTTGATTTTCAATGTCTTTCAATTTAATTGCTATTGGAATATTAATAAACGAAGGCGTATTTTCATATACCAAAGGCGAAGCATCGTCTGGTTCAGGTTTCAAAGCAGTAATTTTGGAAGTAGTAGCACAACTTGAAAAAAGAGTTAGCACTAAAAGAAACGTAATTTTAGAAAGTGTTTTCAAAACGATTTTTAATTTAATTTGGATCCGAAATTAATTCTATTTTCACTCAAATACTAAAATTCGAGTAACATAATTTCCTAAGAATCGTCTTATAAGATTAAGTTAAATTTAGTTTAAATAACTAAAAATAGTTAAATTTGCACTTGTATCAACCGTTTTAGAATTCAGAATTTTATGAAACAAACAATTTCAAGTAAAATCACATTGACAATAGTGCTTTTTTTAGGTTTGCTGTCTCAAGCGCAATCAAAAAAATGGACTTTAGAAGAATGTGTTGATTATGCTATCAAAAATAACATTTCTATTAAACAATCGGAGTTGGATACAAAATCGGCTTCAATTGAAAAATCTTCAGCCGTTGGAAATTTTCTTCCTACCTTTGATATTAACGGTTCCCATTCTTGGAATATTGGTTTAAACCAAAATATTATAACGAATTTACTTGAAAATCAAACGACGCAATTTACTTCTGCAGGAATAAATTCTAACGTTGCGATTTATAATGGAATGCAAAATCAAAACCGTTTGCGAAGAGCCAATCTTGCAATTGTAGCTTCAGAATACCAACTTTCAAAAATGAAAGACGATATTTCTTTGAACGTTGCCAATGCATTTTTACAAATACTTTTCAATAAAGAAAACCTAAAAGTTCAAAAAGAACAATTGTCAAATAATGAGAAACAATTGCTTCGTTCGCAAGAATTAGTAAATGCGGGCGTAGTTCCTCGGGGAGATTTATTGGATATAAAAGCTACGGTTGCCACCAATAATCAGGCGATTGTAACTGCCGAAAATGCGTTGTTAATCTCAAAATTGAGTTTAGCACAATTACTACAATTAGACAATTTTCGAGATTTTGATATTGCTGATGCCAATTACGATGCCAAAGAAAGTTCGACACTACTTCAAACGCCCGCTGCAATATTTGCAAAAGCAAAAGAAGAACGCGTAGAATTAAAAATTGCTAAAACCAACTTGGAAATTGCGGAACGTGATCTGAAAATTGCGAAAGGAGCGTACCAACCGAGTTTACAAGGAGTTTATAGTTTGAGTACTAGAGCAGGATATTCTGATAGAGTTGTATTTGATGCATCAGGAAATCCTAGTTTTGCAGCTCCATTTTCTGTACTTAAACAATTTGATATAAATAAAGGACAATCTTTTGGGTTTCAAATGAATATTCCCGTATTAAACGGTTTTTCAATTCGCAATAATGTAGACCGTTCAAAAATTGCATTGGATCGTTCAAAAATTGCGTTTAGCCAACAAGAATTAGATTTAGAAAGAAATATTTATACCGCTTTTACCGATGCTAAAGGAGCTATGAAAGCCAATGAATCTGCTATAATAACGTTGGAAGCAAGGCAAGAAGCGTATAATTATGCCAAAGAAAAATTTGCCGTTGGAATGTTGAATGCTTTTGATTTAAACCAATCGCAAACATTATTTGTAAACGCACAATCAGAAGTCGTAAGAACAAAATACGATTATATATTCAGAGTAAAAGTAATCGAGTTCTATTTTGGAATACCAATCATAAAAAAACAATAAGTATTATGTCAAAGAAAACAATTTATATTTTATTAGGTTCAGCAGTAGTTCTTATTGTGGCATTATTAATGCTTTCAAAAACAGGCGTTATTGGAAAAAAAGATAAAGGAACTGAAGTTGGAATTGCAACCGTAAATGAAATTACGGTCGTGGAAACTGTTTCTGCAACTGGAAAAATCCAACCTGAAATTGAAGTAAAAATATCATCAGAAGTTTCAGGAGAAATCATCGCTTTGCCTGTAAAAGAAGGACAGGTAGTTAAAAAAGGGGATTTATTAGTAAAGATAAATCCAGATTTATATACTTCTGGATACAAGCGTACAGTTTCTAATTTATCGGGAACAAAAGCGGGTTTGAGTCAGGCAGATGCCTCTTACAAAGAAGCAAAATCTAACTATGACAGAAGTAAAACGTTATTTGATAAAGGAATAATTTCAAAGTCGGATTGGGACAAAGCCATTGCATCATTTGAAGTGGCCAAAGCGTCAAAAGAATCGGCATATTATAATGTGCAAAGTGCTTCGGCAACGGTAAATGAAGCCAAAGACAACTTAGGAAGAACAACGATTTATGCGCCTGCAGACGGAACTATTTCGATGCTTAATGTAGAATTGGGAGAACGCGTTTTAGGAACGCAACAAATGACAGGAACTGAAATTCTTCGTGTTGCCAACTTGAACAATATGGAAGTAGAAGTAGATGTTAACGAAAATGACATCGTGAAAATTAACGTGGGTG
>CANINJ010000147.1 GCA_947468985.1 Bacteroidota bacterium | reverse complement strand
GTGTTTTTTACAGATATGGAATAAGTGGTATTTGCTGCTGAATTTAAAAATATTGGACTCGATTGATAAGTACCACCATTACTATATTCATAGTTTAATCCAATTGGTGCAGAGACTACAATTGTTCCCGATGATGAACATGTTGGTTGAATTGTTGTTGAAGCTGTTGGCGCGACGATAGACCCAATATTTAAAGTAACTGTATCAATAATATTTGAGATACATGATGACAAATTTGTAGCTGTTAAAGTTAAGGTTATAGAACCCGTTGCTCCTGTCCCAACGGTATAATTTGTAACCAATGAAGTTGGGCTTGAAAAACTACCATTTGGAGCAGACCAAACTACTGATTGTTGTCCTTGAGCAGTTCCTGTAAGCGTAACTATTGAACCTGAACAAACAGATAATGGAGTTGTTCCCGCATCAACAGAAAAAACTGGAACTGGAGCTACACAACCGGTATTTACATAACTTGGAGTTCCTGAAGGTGTAAAATTAACTGTAGACCCATCACCTGATAATAATAAAGTACGATCGTAAGTTACAGAATCGCCACAAATTCCTGAAAAACTCATTGAAAATGTTTGTGGAGTACTACCTGAATTAGAGAAATGACCAGTTGCAACTGTTGCATTGTTTTGAAAAATAATGTAAATAATTTCATTCAATGCCCCAAAGGAATTTAAAACAGGATCCATATTATAACCTGTAACGAGTATAACTTTTGCATTAGCAGGTAATAAGCCTCCAATTGGTTCTATAACATCTCCACATCCACCAGCTGCAATAATTCCTGCTCTTAATGTTAATATTTTTGAAGCGGTTGTTGCATTTTGAATAAGTCCAAGCCAAGTATTTCCTGTTGGCCAAACTACAGATAAAGGATTCGTAATTAAATTTATAGGTGTAGCTCCTACTTTAAATCTAACCATTTCATTATATCCTTCATCAGAACCACAAGCATTTATCAATAAACTTTCAACTTCAAAACATTGAGAAAATGATTTTTGTAATGAAAAAAAAATAAAAACCATTAATAGAACACTACGTAACATTTTAATCATCTTTATTAGCAATTGATTGGGGGTGCAAATTAATATTTAATATGGCTCTAAACAAATATATTAGATTAATAAATAGCTAAATTAAATACATTTTGTTGAATAATTAAACTATTATAATTATTCAACAAACATTTAACCTTTAATAAACAATTAATTAATCAACTTCTTTCTTAACCACTTTTCTGGCAACTTCAATTTTAAACTTCTTACCTTTCATTTTTTCTTCTCGAATATTCTGCAACAAATCTTTAACTTTATTGAATTTTACGGCTGCAAACGAAATGAAATCTTTCACTTCGATTAATCCTAAATCGCCTTTTTCGAGTTTTCCTTTTTGCGAAAAGAAACCTACAATATCAATTTTGTTCAACTTGTTTTTCTTTCCACCACTGATGTAAATCGTTTGAAATTCTGGGGGTTTTGGCAAAGCTGTAGCATTTTCAATTTTCAATGCTTCCATTCCATAATCGATGTAATCCATCTTTTTCTCGCTTTCGTGAGCGATAATATAAGCGGTTCCAGAAGCCAACATACGCGCGGTTCTTCCGTTTCTGTGCGTAAATTCATCCTCTTTTGACGGCAAATGATAATGAATAACGTGTTTCATTTCTGGAATATCTAATCCACGAGCCGCCAAATCGGTTGTTACCAAATAGCTCACACTTCCATTTCTGAACTGA
This sequence comes from Bacteroidota bacterium, assembly GCA_947468985.1. Taxonomy (GTDB): domain Bacteria; phylum Bacteroidota; class Bacteroidia; order Flavobacteriales; family Flavobacteriaceae; genus Flavobacterium. Next base: position 3,425 of record CANINJ010000147.1, on the reverse strand, counting down.
ATTAAGGCGCGTTCACGTTCGTCCTGATCCATTCCGCCGTGATAATAAGTAGCATAAATTCCTTTTTCGTTCAACGTATCACTGATGCGTTCTGCAGCATCACGGTGGTTGCAAAAAATCAAAGCCGATTGCGATTTTAAAGTACAAATCAAGTTGAACAAACTTCCTATTTTGTCTTTTTCTTTAGAAACCACTAATTTCATAGACAAATTCGTGCGCTCTTCTTCAGCAGGAATATAATCCAAAATAGTAGGATTAATTACTCTTGTATATTTTGGAATTTCAATATCAGAAGTTGCCGAAACCAAAACACGCTTGTTTAGTTTTGATAATTTCCCAATGATAAATGACATTTGCTCGTGAAAACCCAATTGCAATGATTTGTCAAATTCATCTAAAACCAATGTTTGAATTTTGTCCAATCGGAAAGTTCCTCTGTCAATATGATCGGCAATTCGTCCTGGAGTTCCAATCAAAACTGCTGGTGGATTGCTTAAATTTTTAATTTCTGTATCAATAGAATGTCCACCGTAGCACACATTTACTTTATAATCGGTTCCCATTTTTTTCCAAACTTGCTCAATTTGCAAAGCTAATTCTCGTGATGGAACTAAAATTAAACATTGCACCGAAAGAATTTCAGGTTGCAACATTTCAAATATTGGCAACAAAAAAGCCAATGTTTTCCCAGAACCTGTTGGTGATAACAAAAGAATATTATTGTCGCTCAGAATCGTTTCTTGCGCAGCAATTTGCATTTCGTTTAGGTTTTCGATACCTAAATTCAGAAGAATATTATTGGAATTATGCTTATTTTTCATTTTGCAAAGGTAAAATGAATTATGAGTTATGAGTTATAAGTTATGAATTATTTAAATCTGAAAACAATAGGCACTATAGGTATAAGGTTTCGCATGAGGGGTTGCAGTGAAAAGCCCACAGAAAAGTGAAATGAAATGGAACATTTTGAGGACTTGAAACGGAAAACCCGACCCAAGCTGTAACGCAAGTGGAAGCTGGGTCATGCCAAAATAAAAAAAATTCTAAATTTAGTTAACTTCTTGGAATAATAATTTAATGTTTTCGTAAGAATTTTTCAAGGCTTCTTGAATTTGTGTAGGATTTTTCCACTCTACTTTGTCGATTCCCTCGTCAATTTGACCTTCGGGAATGCCGTCAAAATCAGTTTGCATTTCGTACCAATGGGTGATTTTGAGTTTATAAACGCCATTTCGTTTGAAAATATGATACGTTTTTTGAAGTTTTTTGATGATTTTTAAACCATTTACGCCTGTTTCTTCCTCAACTTCTCGCATGGATGTTTGCTCGATGTCCTCCCCTTTTTCGGTGCCGCCCTTTGGTAAATCCCACTTTCCGTTTCTAAAAATAAATAAAACATCCCCATTTTTATTGTAAACCAAACCACCACCAGCTTTGTTAACAGGGATTTTAGTCTTCAAAACCTTCATTATTTCCTTTTCATCAGGATAATATAAATAAGCTTTTTGAATTTTATTTTGAAACATTTTGACGATAAGCTGTTTGAAATCAACACTTTCAAGCAAGAACAGTTGGAAATCTGTTTCTTTGAAGATTTCATTTGTTAAGAAAAGTGGTTTATCGTTGACAAAAACTTTATACATTTGTACTATGATTTTTAATAAAGACACAGCCGAAAAAACAGCCGAATTGCTTTTACAAATAAATGCAATTAAATTGAATCCACGAAATCCTTTTACATGGGCTTCTGGATGGAATTCACCTATTTATTGCGATAACAGGATAACACTCTCATTTCCAGCGGTTAGGAATTACATCCGAGATGAATTTTCTAAAAACATTGAAAAACAATTTGGAAAACCAGATGTAATTGCCGGTGTTGCCACTGGCGCAATTGGAATTGGAATTTTAGTTGCGGAAAGTTTAGGTCTTCCATTTGTGTATGTTAGACCGGAACCAAAAAAACACGGACGCCTAAATCAAGTGGAAGGTTTTTTGCAAAAAGGACAAAACGTAGTAGTAATTGAAGATTTGATAAGTACAGGAAATAGTAGCTTGTTGGCAGTTGAAGCGTTGAAAGAAGCGGGTGCAAATGTGAAAGGAATGGCTGCGATTTTTAGTTACGGATTTGAAATTGCAACTGAAAATTTCAAAAATGCAAATATCGATTTATATACTTTGAGCAATTACGAAAATTTATTGCCATTGGCAGTTTCTAAAAAATATATCACCGAAGAAGAAGAATTGGCTTTGCAAAATTGGAGAAAAAGTCCTTCAACTTGGGGAAAATAATAAAATAATTATTGTGATTTAATTGCTATTTAATTCCATAAAACAATAAATAAAATGAATTTAGAAAGTCAAAAAGTTACCGTTGAAAAAAGTGCTTCGTATTTATTTGAAGCCTTGTGTGATGTTACAAATTTTGAAAAATTAATGCCAGAAAGCATTGCGAAATTTGAAGTTACTGATGCTGATTCTTTTATTTTTGGATTGAAAGGAATGCCAGAAATTAAATTGAAAATGAAAGAAAAAACCGCTAATTCTAAAATTGTTTTAGGAGCAGCAAGCGATAAATTGCCATTTACATTGACCGCAACAATAGATAGTATTTCTGATTCTTCATCGGAAGTTCAGTTGTTTTTTGAAGGCGAATTTAACGCAATGATGGCGATGATGATAAAAGGGCCAATTAGTAAATTTATTGAAACTTTAGCCGATAATATGCATAAATTATAGCTTTTAAAGCAAAATAAAATAATTATAAAATACCTTTTAGAAATTTCTAAAAGGTATTTTTTTTTGCCTTAAATTTTAAAAAGCAGTTTATCGATTAAAGCAGTTAATTGAAGAACAATTTTGTGTAAAAAGAGCATTTTAACTACCTTAACTCATTGAAAAACAACAGTTAATAAGTAATGAAATTATCTTAAAGCTCTAATAAATTTATGTTAATTACAGACCCACAATTAAAAAGCAATGATGGCGGAATTAGTTCTATAAAAACTGTTTTTAATATCCATCAAAAGAACATTTCTAGAAAATACATTGAACAAAATGTGCCTTTGGAGGAAAAAGGGTCGAGAATTTCAGATATAAAAACATTTCTAAACTCCAATGGCTTCAATGCAAATTTTAAATTATTAGATGTAAATCATATCAATGGAAATGTAAATTCTATCAAGGAATTATTTCCATTTATACTTCCAATTCACACGAAAAAAGGATTGCATTATGTTGTTATCAATGGATTGAAAGGTCAAAAACTAAAAGTATTTGATTCTGGAAAAGGACGGGAATATTACTTGTCGTTGCAAGAAATAAAAAAAGTAGCACAATACACGGAAAACGATTGGGAATTAGCTGAAACGGAAGATAAAATAGAAGCTATTTGCTCGCAAGAATTAGGAGAATACAATATAAAT
>CANINJ010000146.1 GCA_947468985.1 Bacteroidota bacterium | reverse complement strand
ATAATTTGAAATTTAAACTAATAAATATATGTTCGGAATTTGTAATTTAGCGATTATACCTTTAAGATTGGAACCAAACGACAGAAGCGAAATTGTTTCTCAAGTCTTGTTTGGTGAGCATTTTGAAGTTTTAGAACAGTTAAAACAATGGTCGAAAATTAAATTGCAATTTGACGATTATGAAGGTTGGGTTGACACCAAACAATATCAGGTAATTTCAAAAGAAGATTATAAAAAGTTATCGAAAGATGCTATTGTTTTAAATGGCGACTTAATCGATTATATAACCGCTTCAAATAATTTTTTGCTACCAATTCCGCTCGGCGCCTCACTTTCATTTCTGAATAACGAGTCAATAAATACCGCTAATTATGATTTTGAAGGCGCGAAAGTTAGTGGCATCAAACCAAAATCAGAGCTTATAAAAACTGCTTTTATGTATTTGAACGCTCCCTATTTGTGGGGTGGGAAAAGTCCATTTGGAATTGATTGTTCTGGCTTTACGCAAATGGTGTACAAGCTGAACGGATATAAATTATTGAGAGACGCATCACAGCAATCAAAACAGGGCGATGCTTTAAGTTTCATTGAAGAAAGCGAACCTGGAGATTTGGCATTTTTTGATAACGAAGAAGGCAATATCATTCATGTAGGAATTATCATGGAAGACAATTATATTATTCACGCCAGTGGAAAAGTAAGAATTGACAGATTAGATCATTTAGGAATTTATAACGCTGAAGCCAATAGACATACACACAAACTTCGTGTAATTAAAAAAATAATATAGTCTAATAGAAAGATTGCGCCCAATTCTGGGCAAATATTAAATATATAAAATGAATAAGCCCGATAGTGTATCGGGCTTATTCATTTTGTATTTCACTAATTTTTTACCGTTTCGAGACTTTTGACATTACGACATTAAAACTTTCGACTCTAAGGTATAATTAATGATTATCTGGATCTAAATAATTTGGAATTCCATCACCATCTGTATCTTCAAAAATAATAGAACCATTTGGATTTTTATGAATTTCATTTTTGGTCATATAACGATCACCGTCATCATCAATATCATAATAATTTGCAACTCCATCACCATCACTATCGTAATCTGCAGGTTTTTGTCCAACAACAGTTGGGCTTACCTCATCTTTTGATAAAACGCCATCTCTATCGTGATCCCTAAAACGTTGGCTTTTTAATTTAAAACTAAAAATTAATGGAGAATAAGAAGGAATGTAAGCTGACGGAATTTGATTGTAATATGCTAGACCTGATGGAAGAAACATTACACCTGCACCAAAATTGGCAAAAGTTGTTGGATTTGGACCTTCTGTAGTGTCATAAGTTCCTGTTTTTAATAACGGAATAATTTCTCCCCAACCAGCTACAACAGATTGCAATTGAAACCAAACAGGGCTTTCTGAATAATCAAACTGCCCATCTGTAAGCAAATTTCCTTTATAGGATACATAAACCGAATCTACAGCAGTAGGACTTTCATTAACTCCTTCACGAAGTTTCATATAATATACTTTGTAATTCACATCGTGTGCATCGTTTTGAACCATTTTAAAAGTCAAAGGATAATCTTGTTGCAAACGAACAGAAAGTTGCGAACCTCCAACTGGTATTTTTGCCATCGTAATATTAAAATCACTATCAACGGATTCTATATAATGAGTATCTATATATTTATCGATAGAATCAATATCTGAAGCATATTGCACATTATAATCTCTAAGTGCCACAGTTGCAGAAGAATCATTCTTAGTACAGGAAGCAATTGTCAATCCAATAGCAAAAAATAAAAATATTTTAAAAAAGTTGTTCATTATTTATTAAATTTAAGGCTGCAAGATACAATATTGATTTATTTTTGTAACCAATTTAACGTTGATTTTAGAAAAAATATGAGAGTAGATAAATTTTTATGGTGCGTTCGCTATTATAAAACCCGAAATATGGTTACAGAAGCCTGTAAAAAAAATCATGTTACAGTGAATGGATTGGTTGCAAAACCTTCAAAAGAAGTATTCCCAACGGATAAAATCACATTTAGAAAAGATCAAATAACACAAATTATATTGGTTTTAGAAGTCCCGCCAAACAGAGTTGCTGCTAAATTGGTTGATATTTACAGAAAGAATGAGACACCGATTGAAGCATTCCAACATCTTGAGCTATTGAAATTATCAAAAGAGCATTATCGAAAAACGGGTGATGGACGTCCAACAAAAAAAGATCGTAGGGATTTAGAAGATTTTGGAAATGAAACAAATGACGATGAAACTGAGTAAAAACTACTGGGAAGAACGTTATCAAAAAGGTGAAATTGGTTGGAATGTTGGAAATATTACCACGCCAATTAAGGAATATATCGACCAATTGACAGATAAAAATATCAAAATTCTAATTCCTGGTGCTGGCAATGGCTACGAGTTTGAATATTTAATTGAAAAAGAATTTAAAAATTCCTTTGTAGTTGATTATGCCGAAACGCCTTTAGAAAACATTAAAAAAAGAATTCCAGATTTAGATAAAAATCAAATTATCAATGCTGATTTTTTTGAATTGGAAGGAAAATATGATTTAATAATAGAACAAACATTTTTTTGTGCCTTAAATCCTGAGTTCCGCAAAGAATATGTCCAAAAAATGAATTCGTTACTAAATCCTAAAGGTAAAATTATAGGATTATTATTCCAATTTCCATTAACAACTGAAGGTCCACCATTTGGAGGTTCTGCAGAAGAATATACTGCTTTATTTGCAAAGGATTTTTCTATTATTAAAATGGAAACTGCATCAAATTCAATAAAAGCAAGGGCAGGAAAAGAACTCTTTATTATCTTTGAAAAAAAATAGACAAAATGAGCCAAAACATCATCCTCAACAATCAAGAAATTGAACACAAAATCACAAGAATTGCGTATCAAATTTATGAGACTTTTGTTGACGAAAAAGAAATTGTGATTGCGGGAATTGCTTCCAATGGCTTTGTTTTCGCCAAAAAAATTGCCTTAGAATTGGAACGAATTTCAACTATAAAAATACTGCTTTGTGAAGTTTTTATCAACAAACAAAACGTAAATGCACCAATTACAACTTCGTTATCTAAAGAAAAATACGAAAACAAAGGGTTGATATTGGTTGACGATGTGCTTAATTCTGGAACTACCTTAATATATGGTGTAAAACATTTTTTAGATGTTCCCTTGAAGAAATTAAAAACAGCAGTATTGGTTGATAGAAACCACAAGAAATATCCTGTAAAAGCTGATTTCAAAGGGATTTCTCTTTCTACTTCCTTATTAGAACACGTGCAAGTTGTCTTTGATGAAAAGGGTGATTGTGCCTATTTAAGCTAAAATAGTTTCTATTTCAGCAAGAACACTTCCCACCGTTTTATCGTCTATATTTATTTTATAATGCGCCTGATTGTAATAAAAACTTCTGTCAAATAGATTCTTTGCTATAAATTCTTTCATTTCCTCCGGGCTTTTATCAGCAATTAATGGTCTTTCGGTATTGGTGTTTATTAATCTATCGTATAAGGTTGCCACAGAACCATTCAAATAAATAGAAAAAATATTCTCGCCTTTCAATAATTCGTGATTGTTTGCATAACAAGGTGTTCCTCCGCCTAAACTCAGAATAAAACTATCTTGGTTTTTCATTAAATCTGAAAAAATATCGTGCTCTAATTTTCGGAAATAGATCTCCCCTTTCTCTGAAAATATATTTTTTACGGTAGACTTTTCCTTTTTTTCGATAATTTCATCCAAATCTAAATAGGGTAAACTGACTTTTTCGGCAAGTAATTTTGCAATAGTTGACTTCCCACAACCCATATAACCTAACAAAATAATTTTTTTCATAGCAATAATGCCTTATAAACTAAGGCGTTAAGATTATTTAATTAAAAAAGTAAATTTATAAATAAAATACCTTTGAAAAATAAATAATAACGCCTTATATTTGCACCCGCAATGAAGGAATAAAATTGACTCGATAGCTCAGTTGGTAGAGCACATCACTTTTAATGATGGGGTCCTGGGTTCGAGCCCCAGTCGGGTCACAAAATGACTTTTAATTTTTATTTCTTCAAGCAATGACTCGATAGCTCAGTTGGTAGAGCACATCACTTTTAATGATGGGGTCCTGGGTTCGAGCCCCAGTCGGGTCACAAAAAAAAGTCGAGCATAACGCTTGGCTTTTTTAATTTTCGGCCACGTGGAGAAACGGTAGACTTGCCAGCTTGAGGGGCTGGTGCTCGCAAGGGCGTGTGGGTTCAAATCCCACCGTGGTCACGAATAAAAAGAAATCCAAATAAAACAATCAAGCTTGCTTGGAATTGTTTTATTTGGATTTCTTTTTTCAAAGCTGAGCTTTGTTGGGAAGGACAAAGTCAATCCCTCGTGATAACACCACAAATCCCCTTACTTGAATTTATTTGGTTTGGGCATTCCTTTTTTCAAAGCAGAGCTTTGCTGGGAAGGACGAAGTGAATCCCTCGTTAAAATTATCAATAAAAAAAGAGCAACTGTTTAGGTTGCTCATTTTATTATTAATTGAATTATTGATATTCAATTTTCACTAAGGTAATTTATTAATTTGGATAAATTAATACGTAAACAGTGATCTAAGTTTCTTATCTCCTAGAAAGTTTATAATAAACATCTATTAAATTAGTATTAGTAGTAAAATCATAAAATTGTAAAATTAATTCTGAATCAGTCAAAGACACAATGTGGGCTTTAACAGTATCAACCTGAGTAGGAGTTACTGTGAAATCACTGGTAGTAATAACAATATCATCCCCACTTCTCAACCAAGTTTCGGAACTTGATGTTGGAGTTGGATCAACGTATAAAACACAAGCTCCTGTAGAGTTAGTGTAATAACTTTGACCTGAAACAGTTCCATTACTAACAAACTCAGTATAATTTTGGATGTCGCAAGCATTAGAAGAGATTGGGGTCCAAACTATAGTACTTCCAGTACCTTTAGTTCCATCTGCTGTAAAACTCCATTTACCAACTAGTGATGGCGAACTACTGTCTTTGGTACATGAAATAGAAAGAACTGCAATAACAAATAACAACGAATAATTAATTAATTTTTTCATAAGTTTTTTTATGCCCCATAGCCAGCAGTTAGATTAGTTAAGTT
>CANINJ010000145.1 GCA_947468985.1 Bacteroidota bacterium | reverse complement strand
ATCGCATATTTTCAAGCGTGCAATACGATTTTAAATAATTTATTTCGTCCTGTAAACTTATTAATTGTTTAGACGAATTTTCAAGTGTCTTGCGAATCAACTTTGAAAATTCGCCCATATACATCAATGCCTCGTTTGTATTTTTATCTATAATAAAATTTTGAATAGAGTTCATGGCATTAAAGATAAAATGAGGATTCATTTGGCTTTGTAATGCTTCCATTTTCGTTTCAGCTAATCGCTTTTGAATTTCACCTTTAGCATGTTCTCTGTCTTCAATAAACCGAATACGTTTTTTATATATAAAATAAGCTATAATGATAATAAAAGCGAAACATAATGCTACAAACCATGATGTTTTCCAAAACGGTGGTGTAACAATAATTCTCAAAAGATTTTGACTGGCTTTTTTTCCAGAATATAAATCTTTGGTTTCCAGTAAAAGATTGTAGTTGCCATCTGGTAAAAAAGTAAGATTTATATTTTTTGCTTTTGACCATTTATTCCAATTGGCATTTCTAATTCCTAACAGTTTATATCGGTATTCTAATTTTTTAGGATATTGACAATGTTGTGGCTCAAAGTTGATTGATACTGTATTTTCATAATATGGCAATTGAATAGTATTTGATTCATAGCTAAACCATGTAAAATATCTGTCCTCTATTGGTTTATAATTTGTTTCAATTCCAGTTATTTTTACTTTTGGGATATTGGTTTTTGAATACAGGTACTTTTCAATATCAAAATCATAAAATCCATTTGTAGTCCCAATACCTAAAATAGAACCATTTCTATGTGCAGATGTAAAAACTTTATTTACCAGACCTTGCTCTTCATCAACCAATCGTATTTTTCCATCTTTGTAAATATTCAATCCTTTTTCAGTTCCAATAAGTAAGTACTCTTTATAGTATTCTAAAAATGAAATTGAATTACCAATTAATTGATTGCGTTCAATTTTCTTAATGATTTTAAATTTTTTAACATCTTCAATGAGGAACACATCACCAAAAGAATTTGCGATTACCAATTGATTTTTATTGTTTAATGTAGCTTTAATAAGTTCCTTTTCATTCCAAATACCATTGGAATAATAGGAAGTAAAAGTATTATTTTGACAGGAAAATAGTCCCGAAGATTTTGAAACAAAAATAATTTTATTACCTAATTTAAAAATTGTATTAACATCTCTAGGATTGTTTTTGTTATCTAAATCAAAACTAGTGGATTTTTGCTTTTCATTGAATTCATCTACAAGTATAATGTGTGAATAGGATAGTTGATAAATTAATTTATTTGGATTAATAAAATCAAATGAACTAATATCAAAGGGATAATAATCTGCTATAATTCCATTTGGCGTAACTTTAAATAAACCAATATTTGTATTGACCCATAAATTGTTATCAATTATTTTTAATTCTCTAAACTCAAAAGCATCTATTTTTAATTGACTAAAAACAGGATAATATTCATGTTTTGAAATGTTTTTATTTTTTTTGAATTTGGTTTGAGCAAAGCCGAAAAAATCTTTTCTATGAATTTCCTTTTCAATTTTTAATTGATTTAGAAAAAGTAATCCCTCTTTATGCAAAATAATTCTTTTTTCATTTCTATTAGCAATTGAAACAACTTCTAATTTATCCTTCTTGAAAAAAGAAGAATTATAATAATTTAATTGCTTTTTTAAATCAATTTCATAAAATCCTTTATCGGTAGTTCCAACATATAAAACATCGTTTTGTTTATCATAATTCAAGCACCAAACTTCATGGCTATCCACTCCAAATTGAGCACTTACATTTATTATCTTATCATTTTCTATCTTAAAAATGCCCCCTGTTGAAAAACTAATGCCATTTCCAGCAACATAAGTTGTAAACCTTTTGTCAGTTGTAAAATCCCAATAAATAGTATTTCCAAAATAGGTATTAGAAATATTGCTTTTGAAATAATCTTTAATATTGGTTTTGTTAATGGATTTGTTGTTTATATCTCCGTAGCAGAAAAACAGGCTATCCTTAGATTTGTGTAGCGAAAAAATATCGGGTTTGTTATGGTTTACAAGAATTATCTTCTTTGAATTTAAGTCCACTTTCCAAAAACCATCGTTAAAAGTTCCGAAATATACGTTTGAATTGTCTTCAAAAAAGCCCATAATTTGAAATAAACCTCGACTACCTTTAATCTTTGTGCTTAAAACAATCTTTTTTGTATTAATGTCAATAACTGATATTCCAAACTCAGTTCCAACATAAATGTAATTATCATAAAGGAATAATTTTCGGATTTTATTGTTAATCAATCCATTTTGCACATTAATAACACTAAACTTTTTGCCATTGTAAAAAGTCAATCCGCCACCATAACTACCAAACCATAAATTGTTGTTTTTATCTTCGACAATTGCCCAACAACTATTATGGGCTAAGCCATCTGTGGTATATAAATTATGAATTTGATTGTTTTGTATTGTTGCAACACCGTTGGCAGTACCCACCCATAAAATGCCTCGACTATCTTTTAAAATAGAGCAAACACTATTGTTAGGAAGTCCGTCTAAGGTAGAATAATTCCTTGAAGGATATTGTTGTCCAATTGCTAACTCAACAAAAAGAAGAAATAGGAATAATAGTTTACTTTTTTTGAATAATAGCATTGATAAAGATTTCTTTTTTACGAGTTGATAAAGGAAGAATCTCGCCATTTGTTAGTTCTACAAGAAGTCCGTTAGATTTATTAAAACGATTTACATAATTCAGATTAACTAAATAAGACTTATGAATACGTTGAAAAATTGTGTTCGGTAAAAGTTCTTCAACATATTTTAAAGCTTTTGAAAGTATAATTTTTTTTCCATCAAGACATTTGAGGTAACAGTAACACCCATCGGCTTCACAATATAGGATAGAATTGGTTTTAATTAATTCAAAACCTGTTTCAGTAGGAAAAGCAATTTTTTTAAATTCGGAGCTTCCAGTATCAATATTTTCAATTAATAGCATCAACTTGTCCTGCTGTGATGCTTTATGCAATTTGGAATCGTATTTTTTTACCGTTTCAAGTAAGTCAATATAATTGATAGGTTTCAACAAATAATCTAAAGCACTACATTTAATTGCATCAATGGCAAATTCAGAATGAGCAGTCGTAAATATAACCTCAAAATTAATATCTTGGATTTCCTTGAAAAGTTCAAAACCATTTTTGTTAGGCATTTGAATGTCTAGGAAAACTAATTCGGGATTGAATTTTGCTATTGACAATAAAGCTTCGTCAACACTTTCGCAAGTATCTAAAACTAAAAATTTATCTGGAAAATAATGATGTAAAAGTTTTTCTAAAAACTCACTAGCATTATATTCGTCATCAACTATTATCGTCTTTATCATTTGATAAAAATAGTAAATTATAAGCTTATATAATTCAATGAATAATTTAACGTGGCATTATTGGATTTAATCGCTATTGATATTGTTTTTATTTTTAAGCATTTCAATGTCTTTAAATCATTGAATTTTTTTACATTTTTAAAATACAGACCAATAACGCTTAAAGCATTATACTTAAAGCATAATAACCCAATTTAAAACACATAATTGTTGAAGGGCTTTAGAATAAAAGTTTGCTAATGAAATCCCTTTACGAACACTTAAACCATAAAATTTAGACAAAAATTTAGGAAAATATTTTTTTAAAACACTTGTTCTATATTAAAAATCAAAAAATTATAGCCAGAATTTTCGGGAATACACCATCATACTCCACATCGAAAACAACACGGGGGAAGGGTGTAAGCTAAGTAACGGGGGAAGGGCTACCCGTGGGGGGGGAAGGTTTATGTCTTAGCCTCTTTTTTATACTCTTTTAAGAACATTTCAAATGTTCCTTTATCTATGTATTGTGGCATACCTCTTGAACCTGTAACCTTAAACACTTTTCCTATCATATACGAATTGTCATAAGCGAAAAATATATTTGCATTAATATAATTAGGGCTGTCACCAAAATCAATGTAATGTTTTTCCATAATTGAACAACTTTTAATTATATCCTTTTCTGCATCAATTTGAATCTCATAATCCTCGTCTAAATCATCAATGTTTGATTGAACTACTTTGTTATTCATTACAGGTTGACCCAACGTAATTTCATCTTCTGTTTCATCTATTTGCACTATATTTTCAATTACAACTTCATTCGGCACTTCAATAATCTCTGTTTTTGATTCTTTATTCAATGCTAAAAATGATTTTAACTTTGATTCATTAACTATAATTTGATGACCAGATGTACTATTAGATTTGTTGTAATCAATTGAAATTGATTGAAAAAAATCAAATTTATTTAGGTCACTTATTAATGTTCTTATACCAGAATACTTCATTCCAAATTTATTGGCAAGTGTATTATTGGTTTCTTTACAGATTTTTTTATTGCGTTGCCAGCCTATAATATAAGCAATAAGTAGTTTTTGAGTTGAATGTAATTGTGTAGTTGACAATAAGTCATAATCTACTTGAATAAATTTTGTTTTCATTTTTTTCTTTTTAAATTTTTATTTGATTTTATAAAAGCATGGTGTGTTGTTTTAACATCACCCTCTTGTTGTTTTTACAACAGGTAGTATGTTGTTTTAGCAACATTGAGTATGTTGTTTCAACCACTATCTATTATATTATATATTAAATTATAATAAGATTAATATTAAAGTATATACTATATATTTCTCTACTAATTTTTTACTCTTTTTGATTTTAAAAAATATTTTTTTCAATGCGTAGCATAATGTTTATCTTATTATTTATAAGCATTTAAAACAAACACTACTCAACTATGCGTAGCTTTGAAACTAAAACAACATAGAATATATCTAACTCAACCATGCGGAGCATACTATGTTTATTTGATTTATTTTTTTCATTATACCGAAGGCAACACATCTCAACCTTGCGGAGCATCCTTTTGAAGAATCTCATCTCAACTAGAAATCAATATGCTCCGCCCAATTTGCACCCCCAATTCCGCTCACCCCCTCAAACAATTTATTAACTTGGAAATTCTCGAATTTCTAAATCTTCTGGTATTACTTGAACCTTATCTATTTGCTTGAAGAAAAAAGGAACTTGATATGTTTTGCAGTCATCACGTAATTTTCGTCCCCAGTTAGTATCAAAAGGTCTTTTAGTATGACCACT
>CANINJ010000144.1 GCA_947468985.1 Bacteroidota bacterium | reverse complement strand
GCTACGAGTTACAAAGTCGTAGCAAAACAACACAACAATCTTAAAAACCTTTTTGGGGCAAAAAAGCACTTCATTTCTGAAGTGCTTCTCCCAATTTAAGCGGTCTGGACGGGACTCGAACCCGCGACCCCATGCGTGACAGGCATGTATTCTAACCAACTGAACTACCAAACCAGCGCTTTATTGCGAGTGCAAATATACAACCTATTTCGACTTCTACAAGTGTTTTATGAAAAATAATCTATTATAATAAAGTGCCATTACCCAAAGGTTTGTTTTTCAACAAGGTATGTAGTGAGTATTTTCTCGAAATCGGCACCAGCAGACACCGGAACATACTTTATTTTGTTTTGAATACAAGTCAATGCTACCTTTTTGAAATAATTTGAAACCTGTGTTTCATATGCTTCTTTTACAGAATCAGCAAAAATATTAATCTCATCACCCGATTCTAAATCTATGAATTTCCTTGGTGCGGTATCAAAATCAAAATTTAATTCCGTTTTTTGGTCAATTACATGAAACAAAACTACTTTGTGTTTGTTGTATTTTAAATGCTGCAAAGCCGTAAACAAAGCTTCTTCATTCCCAGATTGAAACATATCTGTAAATAAAACAATCATCGAGCGACGGTGAATTTTTTCCGCAATTTGATGTAAAAAAGAAACTGTATCCGTGTTTTTAGTACTTTTTTGATTTTCTAATAACGATTCCAATTTGTTCAAAATCATTCGGTGGTGGCGATCGCTTCCTTTCTCGGGCGCATAAAACTCGTATTCATCAGAATACACACTCAACCCAACAGCATCACGCTGTTTCTTAAGTAAATTCATCAAAACAGCTGATGCCAAAACGGAAAAACCAATCTTATTTTCATAAAACAACTGACTGTCTTTCAACTTTGGATAATGCATCGACGACGAATTATCAATAATTAAATGACATCGCAAATTCGTTTCTTCTTCATATCTTTTGGTATAAAATCGGTCTGTTTTCGCAAACAATTTCCAGTCAATGTGCTTCGTACTCTCCCCAGGATTATATACTTTATGCTCTGCAAATTCAGCAGAAAATCCATGAAACGGACTTTTATGCATTCCCGAAATAAATCCCTCCACAACCTGATTCGCTAACAATTCCAAATGCTGAAAACTTGATATTTTCTCTATTTGTGATTCAATTTTCATTTTTCAAATGTATTAAAAGATTTAAAGATTTAAAAATTAAAAGATTGGAAATTTAGAGCCTGAAATAAATTCAGTTTAAATAAAAAAAGGCTTGACTTTCGCCAAACCTTTAATTAAATTCTATTTGAATTATATTTGTTACAATAAAGCGTTCAAACTGTCCGCATACGTTTGCTTTGGCGCAACTCCCACTTGTCTTCCCACCACTTCTCCGTTGTGAAAAACTAAAACCGTAGGGATATTTCTTACACCGTATTTAGCAGCAAATTCTTGATTTGCATCAACATCCACTTTTCCAACTACCGCTTTTCCAGCAAATTCTACTCCAATTTCGTCAATGATTGGCCCAACCATTCTGCAAGGTCCGCACCATGCTGCCCAAAAATCTACCATCACAGGCTTGTCTGATTTCAAAACTACCTCGTCAAAAGTAGCGTCTGTTATTGCTAATGCCATATTTTCTATTTATTAATTTAGTTTTTATACTGCAAATTTAACAATTAAAAACCATTCCATCACAATTCCGAAATTAGTTTTAATTATGAGTGCATCGACATAATTTATTTAATAAAATTTACAAAATTCGGTTTATCTTCTCAAATATTATTTGGGCGTGTCCTCGTTTAGAACGTTTTGAGTAACTACGCCATTTTTCGTTAAACTCGGTCGGGCATTCCGCTGCAATCTTTGTTCCATTTCATTCCGCAAAGGATTTCCGCTGTAATCCCTCACGCAAATCCCACAAGATTCAAGATTTGTTTTTCAAAAAACGATCGGAACCTTTTATAGTAACAAAAAGAAATGTATTTTTACGAGTTATATACTAAAATTAGTATTTCTTAGTTTAAGAATAAAACCGTTTTACATTGAAAAACAACATATTAAAATATTCGCTCACTTTTGGATTTCTACTTTTTTTGATAGCCTGTTCTACCAAAAAAAATACTTTTGTGTCCAGAAACATACACGCCTTAAGCACAAAAGACAACATTTTATACAATGGGCAAATAGCTTTAGATAAAGGAATTATAGAACTTAAAGCAACCTACAAAGATAATTTCTGGGAGAATTTACCCATCGAAAGAATGCAAGTTAATAAAGACGAATTGAAACCTGGCGAAACAAAAAATGCGAATTTTGAACGTTCAGAAACCAAGGCCACAAAAGCCATTCAGAAACATTCTATGAATATTGGCGGATCAGAAAAAAATCCGCAAATGGATGAAGCCTATCTTTTATTAGGAAAAACTAGATATTATGATCAGCGTTTTATCCCAGCTTTAGAAGCTTTCAATTACATCTTATACAAATCTCCCGGAAGCGACAAAATACACGAAGCTAAAATTTGGAGAGAAAAAACCAATATGCGTTTAGAAAATGATGCATTGGCGCTTCAAAATATGCAAGCTATCTTAAAAGATATTAAGCTAAAAAATCAAATTTTTGCAGATGCAAATGCAACAATTTCTCAAGCGTTTTTGAATTTAGGACTAAAAGATAGTGCCGTTGCAAAATTAAAATTGGCTACCACATTCACAAAATCAAAAGAGGAAAAAGCAAGATACCGCTATATTTTAGCGCAACTCTATGAAAATTTAGGATATAAAGACAGTGCTTTTGTGGCGTATCAATCCGTAATTGATATGAAACGGAAATCACCTAGACAATATGTAATTCACGCACAGGCAAAACAAGCACAACTTACTGGATTTGAAAATACAGATTCTATTTCTTTTCTAAAAAAATTCAATAAACTCCTAAAAAATAGGGAAAATAGGCCGTTTCTTGACGTGCTTCACCATCAAATGGCTCTGTATTATGATAAAAACAAGAAATTTGAAAGTGCTAAAAAAGAATACAATAAATCTCTAAAATCAAAAACGGGAGATACTTATACGATTGCTTCCAATTATAGAAATTTAGCTGATATTTATTTCAATACAGCAAAATATCCAACCGCTGGTAAATATTATGACAGTACTTTAGTGCAAATAAAAGAAAGAACTCGCGAACATAGATTCATCAAAAAGAAACGAGAAAACTTAAATGATGTAATTAAATATGAAGGCATTGCAAATCGAAATGACAGTATTTTGAATATTGTAGGTTTATCGGATTCAGAAAGAATTGCATATTATGAAAAGTACATCATAAAACTCAAAAAAGAAGATGAACTCAAAAAAGTTTTAGCCGCAGCAGCATTAGAAAAAGAAAAAAACAACCCTGGTAGCAGTGGAAAAGACGCAGGGAATATTAGTGGAAAAAACCCATCCGATGCCAACGGCAAATCCGGAATGATGCCTCCTGGCGCAATGCAAGCAGTTGTTAATTCTGGAAAAGAAAGTGATTTTTATTTCTACAATCAAAAATCAGTGGCTTTCGGGAAAATTCAGTTTAAAAAATTATGGGGAGACCGTGCTTATAAAAACAATTGGCGATTATCTTCCGAAAAAGTAAATGTAGAATCCTTAGATATTGACGAAAATAAAGAAGATAATGAAGGATTAGAAAAAGGAAAAGGCGATAAAGTAGAAGAAAAATATACAGCAGATTTTTATCTGAAAGACATTCCTAAAAATCAAATTGTACTTGACAGCATTGCCAAAGAACGCAATTTTGCCTATTTCCAATTAGGCTCAATATATAAAGAAAAATTCAAGGAATATCAGTTGGCAGCTAATAAGTTAGAGCAATTATTAAAGAATAATCCCGAAGAACGATTGGTGCTTCCTTCGTTGTATAATTTATTCAAAATCTACGAAATCATCAATAAAGAAAAGGCTTTAGCGATGAAAGAAAGAATTATCAGTCAATATCCAAATTCGAGATATGCACAAATATTGAGCTTTGCAAATCCCAAAATTGCAGGAGTTGACACGCCAGATTTCGCTTATAATAAGTTGTATAAGCTATATGAATCTGGAGATTACAGAACTGTAAATGCCGAATTAGAAAAAGCAGTTGATCAATTTACAGGAGAAGAATTGATTTCAAAATTTGAATTATTGAAAGCCAATACTATTGGAAAATTAAAAGGAATTTTAGAATTCAGAAAAGCATTGAATTTTGTGGCATTAAATTATCCAAATAGTGAAGAAGGAAAACAAGCGGAAGCCCTTATTGGTAAAGACGTTCCTTATTTAGAAGGCTTAAAATTCTATGCTTTTGCTGGAAAATCTTGGAAAATTTTATTCAAAGTTGCTTACAATGACGACAAAAACAATACCATATTAATTGATAAAATCAAGAAATTCATAGCAACAAGACCTACTGATAAATTGATTTTGTCAACGGATATTTATACTTTGACAGAAAATTTCATCGTGATTCACGGAATGATTACAGAAGAATTTGCAAAAGGGATTGCTACGATTTTAAAAGATTATAAAGACTATAAAATCCCGCAAGCATCAATTGTGATTTCCAATTATAATTATAAAGTGGTTCAAATCAACAAAAATATTGAAGACTATTTGGTTGCTCCTGTTGTTGCTCCAAATCCAATTTCTAAAGATCCTGAAATTGTGCCAACTCCAAATCCAACTGATATTCCAGGTAAAAAGGAAATAAAACCAACGGATATTCCAGAAAACATAAATAATAGTAAGCTTCCCCCGTCATTTAAAGGTGATGGAAATTCGGAACCCGTTTTAGAACAAGGAAACATAGAACGTGACCAAATAATGAAACCTAAAAAATAATGAAAATGTTTGAAAAAAGTCCAAAATCATATACCGATCTTTTAGGAAAAACCAATAGAATTGTAGAAGGAACTACCATAAAAGGAGATATAAATTCTCCTGCCGACTTCAGACTTGACGGACATTTGATAGGTAATTTTCAGTCGAAAGGCAAAATCGTTATTGGACCCGCAGGCATTATCAAAGGAGATATTATTTGTAAAAACGCAGATATTGAAGGCAAGTTTGAAGGAAAAATCCAAGTAGCAGAAATGCTGAATTTGAAATCAAAAGCAAGTATTCACGGCGAAGTAATTTGCGGAAAATTATCCGTAGAGCCAGGCGCCGATTTTAGCGCTTCGTGCGTAATGAAACCAAATATTAAAAGCACAATTTCAAATGACGTTCAACAAAGACCCGAAGAAGCAAAACAATACTAAGTGGCTTGC
>CANINJ010000143.1 GCA_947468985.1 Bacteroidota bacterium | reverse complement strand
AATCAATTGGCAACTGACAAAGTAAAACAGGTGAATTTATTAGAATCTTTACCGTATGAAGCTCCTGAAGAAGTAATTCCTGAGGAAATTGAAGTTGAAGGTGATGTTGAAGTTGATGGCGGTGATGATTCAGAAATTCAACTTGATGACGACGGACAAATCACGTTGTTTTAATTTATAAAACCAATAGCAACAATTGATATAAATAAAAAATCCCATTTCAAGTTGAAATGGGATTTTTTTATGAACTGAAATACTCTGTTTCAAATATTAAAACTGCTCTCTTCCTGCAAAGTGAAAAGCACCTTCGATAGCCGCATTTTCATCGCTATCAGAACCGTGAACCGCATTTTCTCCAATAGAAGTTGCATACGCTTTTCTAATTGTACCTTCTGCAGCATCTGCTGGATTTGTAGCACCAATTAATACTCTAAAGTCTTCGACAGCATTTTCTTTTTCTAAAATTGCAGCAACAATTGGACCTCTTGACATGAACTCTACTAATTCTCCGTAGAAAGGACGAGCAGCGTGAACTGAATAAAATGCTTGTGCATCTGCAACAGTCAATTGTGTTAATTTCAAAGAAACGATTTTGAAACCGCCATTTGTAATCATTGCTAAAATGTTTCCGATGTGTCCGTTAGCGACTGCATCTGGTTTAATCATTGTAAATGTTCTATTCGTAGCCATTTTAATTTTTTTTAATTTTGGTGCAAAAGTAGTGCATTTAAATTGATTTATAAATAAAAATAGACTTTAAACTTTCGATAGTTGGAAAGATACTTGATAAGCCTATCAGAAAAACGATTTGCAATATTTATAAAAATAGTGTTCAAAGTACAGATTTGACTTTATCAATGATTATAAACCAAACATTTAATTTATCTTTGCACTTTCAAATAACAACACAACAATGACTACTTTAAACGAATTAAATGCTGTTTCACCAATAGACGGAAGATACAGAAGCAAAACCATTTCATTATCGCCATTTTTCTCAGAAGAAGCTTTAATTAAATACCGCGTATTAGTTGAAATTGAGTACTTTATCTCTTTGTGTGAAATTCCATTGCCTCAGTTAAAAAGTATTGATTCAAATGTTTTTGAAAGCTTACGAAACATCTACAAAAACTTTTCTACGCAAGATGCACTTTGGATAAAAGAAACCGAAAAAACAACCAATCACGATGTAAAAGCAGTTGAATATTTCATCAAAGATGCTTTTGAAAAATTAGGATTGTCACAATACAAAGAATTTATTCATTTTGGATTGACTTCACAAGATATCAATAATACTGCTATTCCATTGTCAACAAAAGACGCTTTTGAGAAAGTATATATGCAATCATTAATCGCATTGACTTCCAAATTAAAAGAGTTGAGTGTAGAATGGCGCGATATTCCAATGTTGGCAAGAACCCACGGACAGCCTGCCTCTCCTACTCGTTTGGGTAAAGAAATCGGAGTTTTTGTAGAACGATTAGAAGAGCAAATGCGCTTGTTGTTCAATATTCCATTCGCAGCAAAATTTGGAGGCGCAACGGGAAATTATAATGCACATCACGTAGCGTATCCACAGATAGACTGGAAAAAATTTGGAAGTGATTTCGTAGAAGGGAATTTAGGCTTACACCATTCTTTTCCAACAACTCAAATAGAACATTACGATCATTTCGCGGCCTTTTTCGATGCTTTGAAAAGGATAAATACTATTATAATTGACTTAGATAGAGATATTTGGACGTATGTTTCTATGGAATATTTCAAACAAAAAATAAAAGCGGGAGAAATTGGTTCTTCGGCAATGCCACACAAAGTAAATCCAATTGATTTTGAAAATTCGGAAGGTAATTTAGGAATGGCAAATGCTATTTTTGAGCACCTTTCGGCGAAATTACCATTATCAAGATTACAACGTGATTTAACTGATAGTACGGTTTTAAGAAATATTGGGGTACCAATTGGACATACATTAATTGCATTTGAAGCCACTTTGAAAGGATTGAACAAATTACTTTTGAACGAACCTAAATTTCACGAAGATTTAGAGAAAAACTGGGCTGTTATTGCCGAAGCCATTCAAACAATTTTACGCAGAGAAGGCTATCCAAATCCTTATGAAGCCCTGAAAGGATTAACCAGAACAAACGAAACGATTGATAAAAAAGCGATTCATAATTTCATTTCAACTCTTGAAGTTTCTAATGAAATCAAAGCCGAATTGCTGCAGATTACACCGAGTAATTTTGTAGGAATTTAGTTTTTTTTAACTACAAAGACAACAAAAAACATCGATTGACCCGCTAAGGAAATTAAAATTTTTAGCGGGTCATGTTTTTTTGATTGATTTCATAAGGCCATAATATATGCTAAGTCAGAAAGAACATGTAATACGACTGCAGTCATTTTATAGCAGCGTCAGTTTAAAGCAATATCTTTGTAAAGTTCAGATTCAAACTAAGTAAAAACCAACAAAAACCTATTCATTTTGGCAGTTTCAATAATTACAGTAGGGAAAATTATCCTTGGAAATCATCTCCATTTTCACCACCTTTTTGAGGTTTGCTACGCTCTTCTTTTTTCTTATTGAATCGATAAGTGAATGATAGCGTTATTTGTCGAATACTTCGTTGCATTTCAGTATAGGAATTTAGCACGTTTGGAATGTTGGTGTCGTACATTCTTTTTCGGGAATTGAAAACGTCTTGAACATTTAACGCGATGGTTGCTTTGTCTTTAAATACGTCTTTGCTGAAGCCTAAATTCGCCCCAACCATACCTAATGATTTTCCTTGCGCATTGTTTTCTGGTCCATTATAGGTTACGTTTGTTTGCCAGTCAATTTTGTATGGCAAGGTAACTTTTGACGTTAATCTGGTGAACCACGATGATGCCGAGTTGTCAAAATTTTGTGTGATAACTGCATTTTGGGTATTGGTATAAGAGAAATTCCCTTGTGTTTTGACTTTATAAAAATTGAAATTACTGTTTAATTTCCACCATTTATACGGGGAATAATTCAATGTAAATTCAAATCCGTAACGGTATTCCGTTGCTAAATTTATTGGTGTGCTTAAAATTACGGGAATTCCATTTACAAAATCGCCACTTTCACGACGGATAAATTGAAAGGAATCAGTTGTTTTATTGACGTACATTGACGTATTAAATGTCAGTTTGTCCCAACGCTTTAAGTAACCAAAATCTATTGCATCGGTGAATGCGGGTTTTAGATTTGGATTTCCTCTAAAGATATTTATGTTACTTGAATAATTTGAAAACGGGTTTATTTGACGTCCTCTTGGTCTTGAAATTCTTTTGCTGTAGCTTAAAGAAACGCTACTTTCGGCAGAAACTTCATAGGTAACAAAGGCACTTGGAAAGAAATTACTGTATTTTTGAGTATTGAACTCGTTGGTTACCAACTGATTGATTTCTATTTTTGAATCCTCCCAACGCAATCCAAATAAGAAAGAAAATTTGTTGACTTTCGTTCCAAATTGCGAATACAAAGCATTTATGTTTTCTCGATAATCAAGAATGTTTGTGTATCGTGCGTTTGACGCGTAATTTCCACCTGCGTCAAAAGAACCGACTTTAAAATCGGTCAATAATTTATTGAAATCACCTTTGTAACCAAATTCAAACTGATTTGCTTTTCCAAAAGGAACCACATAATCAGACTGAATCATATTCCGATTTTGCTTTTGTTCGTTGCTCGTTTTTTCATCAATTAAACTAGTAATTAAAGAGAAATCATTATCGGTATTTTTAGAAAACGTGCCATCAATTATAAATTTATGCCCGTCTCTCTTGAATTTTTTAGTAAAATTAGTTGTGTACTCAGCATTCAATCCATCATTCAATTGATTACTAAAACGGTAATTGGTGTTGGTGTAAATGTGGTTTACGTCATAATTTGTGTAAGAAATAGTTTCAGGATTTCCCCCGTTATTTTTTCTAATATTCATCGCATTTGACCAAGTTGTAGTTTTATCAATGTATAAATCAACACCAAAATTAGAGTTGTAACCTTTGCTTAAACGCTCGTTATTTCTTAATTCATCGATATAACTTTTGGTGGAACCGTCTGGATTTAAATATTCTGTATTGAATATTGAATGTCCTGGATTGGTTCTATAATTATATCCGGTGGTTGTATAAACATTAAAATTTTCCGATTTGAAATTTATATTTCCTGAAAGTCCATAATTTTCTGGGTTTCCAGCAGAGGCAATCACCGTTCCGTTAAGTCCTTTGTTTTTTCCTCTTTTCAGAATAATATTCAAAAGTCCACCACCACCTTCAGAATCATAACGAGCAGAAGGATTGGTTACAACTTCAACTTTGTCAATGGCATCGGCAGGAATTTGACGCAAAGCTTCAGCTATATTAATGGCATTGGATGGTTTTCCGTCGATTAAAATCCGAACATTTGCATTTCCTCTTAGGCTTACAATTCCATCAGAATCGACAGAAACCGAAGGAATATTATCCAAAACATCACTTACCGTTCCGCCTTTTACCATTAAATCAGAACCTACATTATAAACTTTTTTATCCAGTTTAATTTCAACCGTAGTTTTTTCTGAACGAATTACAACTTCATTCAATTGATTGGCATCTTCATCAAGTGCAATTGACCCTAAATTTGTACTTTCCTTAAGGATTTGTTGTTTGAGTTCGGTAGCTTTAAACGAGATAAATTCGATTTTCACATCGTAACTTCCAGCATTTATTTCAATGTCAAATTCTCCTTTGGCATTTGTAATACCTCCAAAAATAGCTTTAGGATTTCTATTGTTTATAAAGGTAATCGTTGCATATTCTAATGGTTGCTTGCTCACTTTTTCGATTACAGTTCCCGTAATTTTAATTTTTTTGGCTTCGGGTCTTGATTGTCCGAAAGTCAAAATTGAAATCGAAAGAAGGAAGAAAGAAAATGCCGTTTTTAAATTTATCATATAATTGAATTCTGTTTTTTATAATAAGACTGCAAAAGTAAAACTTGGTTTAGGCTTGACTTCACAAAGGTTTGTTAAATTAATTATTAAAGAATTTCTGATGTTTTTTCAATAGGTCTTGCAACAATTGCTTTATTTCCATTGATTACGATTGGTCTTTCAATCAGAATTGGATTTGAAACTATTATTTGAATCAGTTCTTTAGCGGTAAACTCCTTGTTTTTGAATTTTTCAAGCCATAGTTTTTCTTTTTTCCGAATCAATTCTATTGGATTTATTTCTAATTTTTCAATAAGTGCTTCTAATTCTTCAAATGTAGGCGGCGTTTCCAAATATTTTATTATTTCAAATTCCACACCTGAATGTTCTAATAAACTTAGACATTCTCTTGATTTTGAGCATCTTGAATTATGGTAGATTT
>CANINJ010000142.1 GCA_947468985.1 Bacteroidota bacterium | reverse complement strand
GTTCTAGTTTCGCTTTTTCAGATAGTTTTTTCCAGTATAGCATAGTTTTGATTTTGGTCAAAGCTACATTGGTAAGATAACATAAAATATGATAATTGTTAGGTTTCTAAAATAGTAGAAATATGATAAATAGCATCCCCTTGATATACAATTGGAGCATCATTTACATTAATAATATATCCTGAATTTGGTGATTTTACTTTGTGTTCAATTTTCCCGTAAGGGTCAGAAATTGTTGCTAATAATTGTCCTTTTTCAACATAATCCCCAATAGTTGTAAAGCCATGAAACATACCAGAATATTTGGCACGAATCCAATTTGATTTTTCAATATAAATGGTTTCCTTTTCAGGAATTGATATGGTTTTTTTGATATTTAACATCCCAAAATGTTTTAGAATGCGTTTGGTTCCGTCAATTCCATGTTGGGTAATTTCGTCATTGATATTAATCGATTTTCCGCCTTCAAACAGCAACATTTTTACGCCTAATTTATCGCAAGAATTTCGAAACGAACCAACAATATTTTTTGAATACAATCCAAAAGGAGCTTGGAAAATATCTGATAATGCTTTTAATTCTTGGTTTTCAGGAACAATACGTATTTGCGGAGCGTTGAATCTGCTTGAACCGCCAGCGTGAAAATCTATGGCGTAATCAACATGGGGCATAATTTCTTTTAATAAATAATAGGCAAATCTACTTGCTAATGAGCCCTTTTTACTGCCAGGAAAAACCCTATTTAAATCTCGTTTATCTGGAAATTCTCGCGTTTGATTTACAAATCCAAACACATTAATCACAGGAATACAAATGATAGTTCCAATTTTTGGTTTGTTGATTTTCCGAGTAATAAGTTGACGAACAATTTCAATTCCGTTAATTTCATCACCGTGTAATCCTGCCGAAAGTAAAATTGTAGGGCCACTAAATTTAGAACGTTCCACAATTATTGGAATTTTCAATTTTGTCATCGTGTGCAAAGTTGCAATTTCCATATTAATGGTTTTGCTTTCGCCGGGCAAAATAATTTCCTTTAAAATTGTAATACTTTTATGTTCTAAATGATTCATAAGTAGGATTAAAAGCTAAAAGTAGAAAATTATGTGTTACAAATTATAAGTTCTGTGTTGTTTTTCTCTTTTGAAAGCGAGATTTTGTAAATTTGAGCACCAAAAAAAATCCAAAGCGGTTTTAATTTGGATTGATATATTAAATAAATGCAAAATCCTTCGCTTCAACTTCAAATACAAACACTTCCAGACGGCCCTGGAGTATATCAATATTATGACAAAGAAGGTAAAATTTTGTATGTTGGAAAAGCAAAAAATTTAAAGAAAAGAGTCGCTTCCTATTTTAATAAAATTCACGATACAGCAAAAACAAATGTCTTAGTCAAGAAGATTGTAACCATAAAACACATTGTTGTTCCCACCGAAACCGATGCGCTTTTATTGGAAAATAATTTAATAAAAACATTGCAGCCTCGTTATAATGTATTGCTTCGTGACGACAAAACCTACCCTTGGATTTGCATAAAAAAAGAACCTTTTTCAAGGATTTTTCCAACTAGAAGAATGGTAAAAGATGGTTCCGAATATTTTGGTCCTTATACGAGTTTCAAAACGGTAAACACGATTTTAGAATTAATAAAAGAACTGTATCCGCTGCGAACGTGCAATTATGATTTGAGCAAAAACAACATCGAAACCTATAAATTCAAAGTTTGTTTAGAGTATCATATTGGGAATTGCAAAGGCCCTTGTGAAGGATATGAATCATTGGAAAATTATCAGAAACAAGTTGATGCAATCCGAGAAATTTTGAAAGGAAATTTCAAAGAAAGTATGAAGGATTTCAGAAAAGTAATGACCGATTTGGCTCGGGATATGCATTTTGAAGAAGCTCAAAAAATAAAAGAAAAGATAGAAATTCTCGAAAATTACCAATCACGTTCAACAATTATCAATCCAAAAATCACTAATATTGACGTATTTTCGATTGTTTCTGACGAAACTGCGGCTTTTGTAAACTTCTTGCAAATTTCCCACGGCTCGATTATTCGCTCGCATACAATGGAAATAAAAAAGAAATTGGACGAAACAGACGAAGAATTGTTGGAACTTGCCATTATCGAATTGCGGGAACGCTTCCAATTATTATCGAAAGAAATTATCGTTCCTTTTGATGTTGATTTGGGTGAAAACATCAAAATTACCGTTCCACAATTGGGCGATAAAAAGCAAATTTTAGAGTTGTCCATTCGAAATGCTAAATTTTATAGAATTGAACAGTTAAAACAACTTCAAATTGTAGATCCAGAAAGGCATTCCAACCGAATTATGGCTCAGATGCAAAAAGATTTACGGCTACACGAAGAGCCTCGACATATTGAATGTTTTGACAATTCAAATATTCAAGGAACCAATCCTGTTGCGGCTTGTGTAGTTTTTAAAGATGGAAAACCGAGCAAAAAAGACTACCGTCATTTCAATATAAAAACCGTTGTGGGTCCAGATGATTTTGCATCGATGGAAGAAGTAGTTTTCAGAAGATACAAACGAATGCTTGACGAGAACCAACCTTTGCCGCAACTAATCATCATTGACGGAGGAAAAGGGCAATTATCATCGGCTTTAAAAAGTATTGATGCCTTGGGATTACGAGGAAAAATTGCCATAATTGGCATTGCAAAACGCTTAGAAGAATTGTTTTATCCTGGGGATTCCGTTCCATTATATTTAGATAAAAAATCGGAAACCTTGAAAGTTATTCAACAATTACGAAATGAAGCACACCGATTTGGAATTACATTTCACAGAGACAAACGGAGTAAATCAGCGCTAAATTCGTCTATTGAAAGCATTCCTGGAATTGGCGAAAAAACAATGCTTTTGTTAATTCAGCATTATAAAAGTGTTAAAAGATTGAAATTAGCCACCGAAAAAGAAATTTCTGAGGTGGTTGGGGTTTCAAAAGCCAAAAAAATTACCGACTTTTACAAAACAATTTAAAAGGTATAATGAAAAACATCGTAGCGTTCGTTTTCTTATTTCTTGTTTTTACACCAAGCACTTTTTCGCAAGAGCCAATAAAACCTAGACAAAAAGTAGGTTTGGTTTTAAGTGGTGGTGGAGCAAAAGGATTTGCACATATTGGTGTTTTAAAAGTATTGGAACAGGCCGGTGTGAAAATTGATTATATCGGCGGAACGAGTATTGGCGCAGTAGTTGGCGGTTTGTACGCATCTGGATATAATGCTACTCAAATAGATTCTATATTTAAAGACACGGATTTTAACAACCTAATAACTGATTTTATACCGCGTTCTTCTAAGAATTTCTATGAAAAAAGAAACGATGAATTGTACGCACTTACATTGCCCGTGAACAAGTTTAAAGTGGGAATTCCAGTGGCTTTATCAAAAGGAATGTACAATTTTAATTTGCTTTCCAGACTTACAAATAACGTTCGACACGTTCGGGATTTTAATAAATTACCGATTCCTTTTTTATGCATTGCGACCGATATTGAAACGGGAGAACAGGTAATTTTAGATAAAGGTTGTTTGCCGCAAGCATTATTGGCGAGTTCGGCTTTTCCATCTTTATTTTCACCAGTTGAAATTGATGGAAAGTTATTGGTTGACGGAGGCGTTTCCAATAATTATCCAATTGATGAAATTCGGAAATTAGGTGCCGATGTGATTATTGGTGTTGATGTTCAAGACGATTTAAAAGACAGAAATAGTTTGAATGATGCTACTAAAATATTAGTTCAAATTACGAATCTTCAGATGATTCAAAAAATGAGATTGAATAAAGCAACCACTGATATTTATATAAAACCAGAGGTAAATGCATTTGGAATAATCTCCTTTGACGACACTCAGGAGATTATTAAAAAAGGAGAAGAAGCTGCTTTTTCAGTATTTGAAAAGATAAAATTATTAGCCGATTCAACCTCATCCTTCAAAATAAATAATTTAAAAAAAGAGAGTGATACGCTTCATATAAATAATATTAATATCAATAAATTAGACAATTATACTCGGTCTTATGTAATTGGGAAATTAGGTTTCAAAGCAAGAAAAAAGATAGATTATAATGATTTGAAAATTGGAATGGACAACTTGAGTGCCACACAAAATTTTAAAAAAATCATATATTCATTTGATAAAAATGACACTTTTGATGATTTGAATATTACACTTACAGAAAATCCACAACAAACTTTTTTGAAATTTGGATTTCATTACGATGGACTATTTAAAAGTTCTGTTTTAGTAAATTTGACTCGGAAAAAAGTGCTATTAAAAAATGATGTAGCCCTATTAGATGTTGGATTAGGGGATAATTTTAGATACAATTTTGAATATTATATTGATAATGGATTCCATTGGAGTTTTGGATTAAAATCAAAATATAACCGATTTACAAAGAATGTTTCTACAGATTTTAACAATGGACTTCTACTAACTCAATTAGGAATTAAAACCCTGAACATTGATTATTCTGATTTTACAAATCAAGCGTATATACAAACTGTACCTTTTCAAAAATTTCTTTTGGGGATTGGAATAGAATATAAAAACTTGAAAATCAGTTCTGAAACAATATCAAATACGACACCAATATTAGAGAACAGTAATTATTGGAGCGGATTTGGTTCTTTAAAATACGACTCATTTGATAATAAATATTTTCCGAAAAGCGGATGGGCATTTTCAAGTGATTTTCAAACCTATTTACACTCATCAGATTTTACAAATCAATTTCAGCCTTTTTCAATCGTGAAAAGTGAATTTGGAGTCGTAAAAACATTTTATAAAAAAGCAACCATCAAATTTCAAAGTGAGGCTGGCGTTAAAATTGGCAAAGGAAGTGTTCCATTTTTCGATTTTGTTTTAGGGGGTTATGGTTTTAATCCTACAAATAACATCAAGCAGTTTTATGGTTATGACTTTATAAGTATTGCGGGGAACAGTTTTATCAAGACTTCATTTACGTTCGATTACGAATTTTACAAAAAAAACCATTTGAATTTTTCAGGGAATTACGCTCAAGTAAATGATGATTTATTTGAAAATACCGAATGGATTTCCAAACCTAAATTTTCGGGATATGCCGTTGGATATGGCTTGGAAACAATTGTTGGCCCTATAGAAGTAAAATATACTTGGTCTCCAGAATTGAGTAAAGGCTATACTTTATTCACTATTGGTTTTTGGTTTTAATAATAAATCATTCCCAAATCAATATAAATGTTTGATGTTGTAGAAAATTCTATATATTTGAAAATCTAAAAATTAAAATAGTTAAATATGTCAATTTGGAAGAAAAAACCGCTTGCACAATTATTAAGTGAAGCATCAGAATCTGAGAAAGGATTAAAAAGAACATTAACGGCTTGGTC
>CANINJ010000141.1 GCA_947468985.1 Bacteroidota bacterium | reverse complement strand
TAAGTGCAAATAACATAAAATAGGCCTCATCGTATTTATTTAGGATAATATAAATAATGGCAACCGCAATTAACAATAGTAGCATAGGCTCTTTTAAATAATATAAAAGCGTCAGCCACCACTTGTGTTTTGGTTTATGAATTTGCTCGTTGGTTCCAAACTTTTTCCGTGAAATTAGTACTTCAGTATCGGTTAAGCCAATAATGTTTTCGGGAATGTTTATTTTTTTAGACATAATAAAAAGGCGTAAATTGAAACTACTCAAATTTAAGAATTTTATTATGATAAATTGCTGATAATTAACAGGTTGTTTGGTATTTAATCAGGTATTATTTTGAATTATATTCCAAAAAAAAAGTTCGAAAATCATATGACTTTTGAACTTTAAAATTTTCAATTTCAATAAATATTAGATATCATCAAAATCAATATCGGTAAAACTAGATGTATTTGGTAATTCACCATCTTCTGTTTTATCTGTTGGAAATTCTTTTTTGAAATCCTTTTGATGTCTTTCAGAAATAACTTCTTCGCCTTTGTGATTTAATACATACGAAGTCAAATCTTCTAATATTTCTGCAAAAGCCGTAAAATCTTCTTTGTACAAATAAATCTTATGCTTTTTGAAGTGAAATGAACCGTCTTCTTCTGTAAATTTCTTACTTTCAGTAATTGTAATGTAATAATCGTCAGCTTTTGTAGCTCTCACATCAAAGAAATAAGTTCTTCTTCCTGCTCTCAAAACTTTAGAAAAGATTTCCTCTTTTTCTAACATATCATTTTCTCTCATAATCGTTTTTTAAGTTTAATTACAATCCAAAAATGATAAAAAAAGCATTATAAAACAACAATTATGACAAATCTTTTTCAGAAAGTTGTTTCAAATACAATTCTTTGTAATAACCATCTTGGTTTACTAATTGATTATGAGAACCTTGTTGGATAATTTTGCCATCTTCAATAATGATAATAGTATCTGCATTTTTAGCGGACGAAACCCGATTACTTACAATTATCGTGGTTTTATTTCTGCAATATTCTAATAAATTAGTCAAAATTGTTTCTTCAGTTTCTGTATCTACAGCTGACAAACAATCATCGAGTAAAAGAATTTCGGGATTTTTTATTAATGCTCTCGCAATAGAAACTCGTTGTTTTTGACCTCCTGAAAGTGTAATTCCACGTTCACCTAAAACGGTTTCATACTTCTTTGTGAAGTTGATAATATTGTCGTGAACCGCAGCTTTTATTGCAGCAGCAACAACTTCTTCCTCTGTTGCATCTTCTTTTCCAAATTTGATATTGTTTTTTATCGTGTCAGAAAACAAAAAGGCATCTTGAGGAACAATACCAATATTATTTCTTAAATCGAATAAATGAACGTCTTTAATTGGCATTCCATCAATTAAAATAGTTCCATTAGTAACATCATACAAACGACTAATTAAAGTAAGAACACTCGATTTTCCCGAACCTGTTTTTCCAAGAATCGCCAAAGTTTCTCCCTTTTTTACCGTAAATGAAACATTATTAAGTGCTTTAATATTGGTGTCATCATAAATAAAAGTTACATTTTGAAATGTTATTTCTCCTTTTATAATAGAATGGTTTTCTGAATTATTTCTGATTTCTGGAACGATTTTCAAAAATTCATTGATACGTTTTTGAGAAGCTTCTGCCTCTTGAATCATCGATGAAATCCAACCTAAAGAAGCGACTGGCCAAGTTAGCATGTTTACATAAAGTATAAATTCGGCAATTATACCAATGCTTTTTATACTTCCGTTGATGTATAACATCCCACCAAAATAGATTACTACTAAATTGCTTACGCCAATTAGCGCCAGCATTAACGGACCAAATAACGATTGCACTTTTGCCAAACTCATGCTTTTTTCTTTGCTTTCTAATGACAAATTATTTAGATTTTCCTGATGTAGGTTTTCTAACGAATAGGCTTTTATCACTCGAATTCCTGAAAATATCTCTTGTGTGAAACTTGATATTTTTGATAAATATTGCTGAAAAACCGTACTTCTTTTATTGATTTGTTTGCTTAATCTGAAAATTGCATACGATAAAATCGGCAAGGGAAGAAGTGTGTATAATGTTAATATTGGGGAAACATTGTACATATATACAATTACAATCGTAAAACGGATGAAAGTATTTATCGTGTACATTACTGCGGGACCAACATACATACGGACTTTCCCAACGTCTTCGCTAATTCGATTCATTAAATCACCCGTTCTATTTTGTTTGTAGAAACTTTGAGATAAATTTTCATATTGTCTAAACACTTCGTTTTTAAGGTCAAATTCGATGTGGCGTGACATCACAATCAAGGTTTGACGCATTAAAAATGTTAAAAACCCAGCAATGATAGTAGTTGCAATTACCAATAAAACGTTATGAAACAGTTCGTTACGGATTATTGAAATATCAGAAGTATTCGTTTTAGAAAATCTTTCAATTGCTTCAAATGATTTACTGATTAGTTTTGGCGTAAATAATGAAAAAATTTGGGCAATAATGGTTATGAAAATACCGAGTAGAAAACGATATTTATATTTGACAAAATATTTATTAAGATATTGTAATTCTTTCATTTTTAGAAGGAAATTTTTTATTTTTAAAACTTAAAATCAGAATTGATTTAGATAAAATTCAGTCCGCAAATATACGTTTTAAAAAGGAAATTTTTCTTTAAGAAATACTTAAAATACAATAGAAATTCGTTTTATGAATTAGGATTTACATAAATTCATTTTAATTTAAATTGAAGAAAAGGTTTGTAAGTAGGTGTTTTTTTCAAAAATAGTACTATTTTTGCACCGTCAAAGATTTTCTTTAGCTAAATAATTAAATAAGTTCTTACCAAGTGTTAAATAGAAGACATATCCGTGTGAAAGTGATGCAATCGATTTATGCGATGCACCAAAATGGTTCAGATAGTATTGAAAAAGAAGAAAAATTCTTGCTTTATAGTATCGACAATATTTTAGATTTATACCTAACAATGCTGTCTTCGTTAATTGAAATTGGTAAAAAAGAAGCTGTTTTTATTGAGAAATCAAGTCAAAAACACATCACTACATCGCAAGAGCGAAATCCCAATAAAAAATTCATAAACAATACCATTCTTCAGATTCTTTCTGAAAATAATTCTTTGAGTATTGCTTTAGAAAATAGAAAAATTAATCATTGGGAATTGAATGAAGATTACATTCAAATTCTTTTAGATAGCATAAAAAACAGTGATTTCTATGCTAAATATATGGCAAATGCTGTAAATAATTTTGAAGAAGACAAGCAATTTATTCTAGATATTTTTACGGAATTGATTGTTCCTAATGAAAAATTATATGAGTTTTTAGAAGATAATAAATTGACTTGGATTGATGATATTCCTGTTGTGAATACGCAAATTATCAAACAATTAAAGCAAATCAAATCTGCAAAAGACGAAGCATTTAGAGTTCCAAAAATATTTAATGACCAGGAAGATCAAGAATTTGTCACTAATTTATTTAGAAAAACAGTTCTTAATGAAAGAGAATTGGCAAAAGAATACGTTGATAAAACACCCAATTGGGATTCAGAACGTATCGCTGAAATTGACACGATTGTACTGAAAATGGCTATTTGCGAGTTTGTAAAATTTCCTTCAATTCCTGTTAAAGTAACAATTAACGAATATTTAGAAATTGCAAAGGAGTATTCTACACCAAAAAGTAGTATTTTTATCAACGGAATTTTAGACAATTTGGTCAAAGAATTCGAGATTGACAATAAATTGAATAAAATCGGAAGAGGTTTAATGTAAAATTTTATATAATTATGAATAAAAAAGTTGTTTTAGCAGCTGTTATCGGTTCCTTTTTATTTTTAGGAGCGTGTAAAAAAGAAGTGAAATTGCGACCTGATATGTTTAAGCCTTCAAATTCGGCTTCAATTGGTATTCCAGAGCAAGAAAAAAGAGCAGTTCCTGCAGACGGAAAATATCCTGTAATGACCTTTGAAAAAACAGAATACGATTTTGGGACGATTGCTGCAGATTCAAAAGTAAATTATTCATTCAAATTTAAAAACACTGGAGAAGCAGATTTAATTATTTCAAGAGCGGTGGGTTCTTGCGGTTGTACCATTCCAGAATATCCAACAACACCAATAAAAGCGGGTGAATCTGCAAAAATTGATGTATCATTCAATTCTGCTGGTAAACACGGAAATCAACAAAAATCGGTTACAATTTCAACAAATACAAAAGTAGGAGTAGAGTCATTAATAATTAAAGCTTCAATTAAAGAGTAATTAATATTTATAAATAAAAACAATTATGGAACAAATACAACAATTCTTACCGTTTATTTTAATGTTCGTGGTTATCTATTTCTTTATGATTAGACCACAACAAAAAAGAGCAAAATTGGAAAAACAATTTGAAAGCGACATAAAAGTGGGTGACAAAATCATCACAAAAAGTGGAATTCACGGAAAAATTTCTGAATTAAGCGAAACAACAATTGTTATTGAAACAATGTCTGGGAAATTGAAAATGGAGCGTTCTTCATTATCAATGGAAATGAGTGCTTCTTTGAACAAGAAATAAACTGATTATTTTATATTAAAAAAGCCCCAAATTGGGGCTTTTTGTATTTTTATAAAATCTAAAAATTATTTCTTTGCTTTTTCCTTACTGAAATCTGTAGTTGCGGTTAGTTGTGCAATTTTAATAATCACATCCGTTGCTTTTTGCATACTTTCAACAGGAACGTATTCATATTTTCCATGAAAATTGTGACCACCAGCGAAAATATTCGGACACGGTAATCCCATATAGGATAATTGCGATCCGTCAGTTCCCCCACGAATAGGCTTAATCAAAGGCTTAATGCCCAATTCTCGCATCGCTTTTTCGGCAATATCAACGATATATTTTACAGGCATAACCTTTTCCTTCATATTGAAATATTGGTCTTTTACTTCTGCAATACAAATATCTGAACCAAATTGTTTGGCGAATTTCTTGTTGATTTTTTTAGCAATAGCGTGAATTACTTCTTTGCGTTTTTTGAATTTGCTTGCGCTATGATCTCTAATAATAAGCTCTAAAACGGTTTCTTCAATGCTTCCATTTAAGTGATGAACGTGGAAAAATCCTTCGTAACCTTTTGTTTCTTGTGGAGTTTCCCCATTTGGTAATTGATTTATGAAATCATTAGCAATCAACATTGAATTAATCATTTTTCCTTTGGCATAACCGGGATGAACGCTTTTTCCTTTGAAAGTAATTTTCGCACCTGCAGCATTAAAATTTTCATATTCTAATTCCCCAATCTGACTTCCATCCATTGTATAAGCCCATTCGGCACCAAATTTTGCAACGTCAAATTTATGAGCACCACGACCAATTTCTTCATCTGGT
>CANINJ010000140.1 GCA_947468985.1 Bacteroidota bacterium | reverse complement strand
TAAATTTGGAAAAATTCCTACAATGGTATTTCGACCTTTAGTTCAATCTGGTCGGGTTTTTAAAGAACAAGAAAGCCTTACGGTTTGGATTTCAGACGACAATAACAAATTACCCATACGAATAAAAGCAGAACTTGCCATTGGTTCCATAAAAGCGGATCTTGATGGTTTTAAAGGTTTGAAAAATTCTTTCACAATTAAAGTAAATTAAACATGACAAACCCAAACATATCGGAAGAAATTCTACATAAATTAGATGAAAAATTCCAAGGAATAAATCAAAAGACGGAAACCCATTTAGAAGGATTACTTTGGTCCAAACCAATTACCTATTGGGATTATATTCAAACGGACGCCCTTTTGAATCTTCAAACGCAAAGAACTACTTTGCCTGATGAAATGGTTTTTATAATGTACCACCAAGTCAATGAATTACTGTTTAAAATGATTTTGTGGGAAATAGAACAAATTTCACATAATGACAAATTGGAAACTGCCTTTTTCACAGAAAGAATCATGAGAGTTAGTCGCTATTTTGACATGTTAACAACTTCATTTGACATTATGGGAGACGGAATGGAAGTGGAACAATACATGAAATTTCGCAATACTTTGACCCCTGCAAGTGGGTTTCAAAGTGCACAATATCGTTTAATTGAATTCGCTTCAACCGACTTAATAAATTTAATTGATTACCGTTTCAGAGCTACAATTGACAGAAATACTCCATACGAACATGCTTTAGAACATTTGTATTGGCAAGCAGGCGGAAAAGACCATTCGACTGGCGAGAAATCATATTTAATTTTAGAGTTTGAACGCAAATACAAATCCTCATTTTTGCATCACATGGAGGAATACAATACTATAAATCTTTGGCAAAAATTCAAACAATTGCCTGAAAAAGACCAAAAAAATTCCGAATTAATTAAAGCAATGCGACATTATGACCACACGGTAAATATTACTTGGGTGATGGGGCATTTAAATGCTGCAAGAAAATATATTGAAGGCAGTGGAAAAGGTGATGGAGAAGCTACTGGCGGAAGCGATTGGAAAAAATACATGCATCCAAAATACCAAAGAAGAATATTTTTCCCAGAATTATGGAGCGAGGAAGAATTGAAAAATTGGGGCGAAGAAAATTAGTTTAAACAAATAAATAGCAGTTTGAAAAGAATTTCAATTATAATAATCCTCATTCTATCACTCGTATCCTGCAATAAATCTGACAAAGAAAAGCCAGTTAAAAAAGTGCCGATTGTTGTTGCATTTGGATTTACACTAAATAATTTTGATGTAATTCAAGATACCATTCAGGACGGCGATACCTTTGGAAGTATTCTTGAAAAGCAAAATATTGGAGACAAAAAAGTATTTGATATAGTTGAAAAAGTCAAAGATACTTTTGATGTTCGAATGATGCGAATTGACAAACCTTATACGATACTTAGGTCGAAAGGAAAATCAAAAAAAATGCGCGCTTTTATTTATCAACCCGATCGATTGAGCTATTATGTAATTGATTTGAAAGATTCTATTACAGTTTACAAACACATCAAACCCGTAACGATCAGACGAAGAACTATTGCTGGAGAATTAGACGGATCTTTATCAGAAACATTAGAAAAAAAGGGAGTTGAAGGAGCATTAGCAACATCTATTTCTAAAATATATGCGTGGTCAATTGACTTTTTTAAATTACAAAAAGGAGATAAATTTGCAATGACTTTCACAGAACGCTACATAAATGATTCTGTATATGATGGTGTTGACAGTCTAAAATGCGCCTTTTTTGAATACAAAGGAAAAAAAATTTATGCCTTTCCATTTGCGCAAAATGAAAATTCTCAAAAATTAGATTATTACGATGAGGAAGGGAAAGCGCTCAAAAATCTGTTTTTAAAAGCCCCTTTAAAATTTGTAAATATAACTTCTCGTTTTGCGAAAAATAGGTTTCATCCCGTGCAACAAATTTGGAAAGCACATAAAGGAACCGATTATGCGGCACCACAAGGAACCCCAATTATGACAACGGCTTCAGGTGTTGTGGAACAAATCGGTTTTACAGCTGGAAATGGAAATTTCGTGAAAGTGAAACACAACGGCACGTATTCTACACAATATTTGCACATGTCGAAAATTATTGCACGACGTGGGCAGCATGTAAATCAAGGAGATGTTATAGGAAAAGTAGGAAGCACCGGACTTGCTACAGGACCTCATGTTTGTTATCGATTTTGGGAAAATGGCGTTCAAGTTGACGCTTTGCGATTGAAATTACCCAATTCAGAACCTATGAATAAAAAGAAATTACCTCGTTTTTTAGAGCTAATGAATCCTTTGAAAAAAGAATTGGATCGTGTGGCTAATTTGCAATTCAAGAAATAAAAGACGGGTTTTGAAATAAAAACCTCTGAAAAATCTTAATAATTACTTTACAAACATTATTCGTAAATTTGCATTTAAAATAATACGAAACACAAAGAATCCTCACAATAATGGCTTTACAAAACACAAATCCAACTTCAACAACTGCTTGGAAAGAAATTCAGAATCATTTTGAAACAATGAAAAACGTTTCAATGAAAAATATGTTCCAAGAAGATTCTTCAAGAGCATCAAAGTTTCATATAAAATGGAATGACTTTTTGATTGATTATTCTAAAAACAGAATCAATCAAGAAACGATGGATTTGTTAGTGAAATTAGCCAACGAAGTACATTTAAAAGAGGCGATTTCAGGTTATTTTGATGGCGAAATCATCAACAAAACAGAAAACAGAGCGGTTCTTCACACTGCTTTGCGCGCGCCAGAACATGCCGTTGTAAATGTTGATGGTCAAAATATTATTCCGGAAATTTATGAGGTAAAAAGCAAAATTAAAGCGTTTACCAATGAAATAGTAAATGGTGTTAGAAAAGGTTTTACAGGTAAGGCATTCACCGATGTTGTAAATATTGGGATTGGCGGTTCAGATTTAGGGCCAGCAATGGTTGTAGAAGGATTGCAATTTTATAAAAACCATCTGAATGTGCATTTTGTTTCCAATGTCGATGGCGATCATGTGAATGAAATCGTCAAAAAATTAAATCCCGAAACGACCTTATTTGTTATTGTTTCCAAAACATTTACAACTCAGGAAACTTTGACAAATTCGGAAACGATTCGAACTTGGTTTTTGAAATCAGCAAAGCAAGAAGATGTGGCAAAACACTTTGTTGCCGTTTCTACAAATATAAAAAATGTAACTGCATTTGGGATTAATGCCAACAATGTTTTCCCAATGTGGGATTGGGTTGGCGGAAGATTTTCTTTATGGAGTGCG
Source organism: Bacteroidota bacterium (assembly GCA_947468985.1). Lineage (GTDB taxonomy): Bacteria > Bacteroidota > Bacteroidia > Flavobacteriales > Flavobacteriaceae > Flavobacterium. The sequence continues at coordinate 2,113 of CANINJ010000140.1, read as the reverse complement.
GTTGGATTATCAATAAGTTTAGCTGTAGGTTTTGACAATTTTGACAAAGTATTGAAAGGCGCAAATGAAATGGATGAACATTTCAAAACGGCAACTTTCGATAAAAACATACCAGTAGTTTTGGCATTATTAAGCATTTGGTACAACAATTTTTTTGGTGCTGAAAGCGAAGCCTTGATTCCATATACTCAATATTTACAAAAATTAGCTCCGTACCTGCAACAAGGAATTATGGAAAGCAATGGAAAAAGTATTGGCCGTGATGGAAAACCTGTGAATTATCAAACGGGAACTATTATTTGGGGAGAACCTGGCACGAATTCGCAACACGCATTCTTTCAGTTGATTCACCAAGGAACAAAATTAATTCCTACCGATTTCATTGGATTTGTAAATTCTTTATATGGAAATAAAGACCATCACGATAAATTGATGTCTAATTTCTTTGCGCAAACAGAAGCTTTATTGAACGGAAAAACCGAAGAACAAGTCCGAAATGAATTTGAAAAACAAGGATTATCTTCTGAAAAGGCAGATTACTTGGCGCCTTTTAAGGTTTTTGAAGGAAATAAACCGACGAATACTATATTAATAAATAGTTTAACTCCAGAAACTTTAGGTTCATTGGTTGCGATGTATGAGCACAAAATTTTTGTTCAAGGCATTATTTGGAATATTTTCAGTTATGACCAATGGGGAGTTGAATTAGGCAAGCAATTGGCGACTTCTATTTTAGAGAAAATTAACTCGAAATCTTTGAATAAACACGATAGTTCAACGGAATTTTTATTGCGTCATTATCTGAAATAATAAGCATAAAAAAACCTCGAAAATTCGAGGTTTTTTTATGCTAAAAGTTTTTATTTATCTCTGTAAATTCTTTGCTTCAATGCTCATTGTAGCGTGAGGAACAACCAATAATCTGTCTTTATTGATTAATTTCCCTGTTACTTTACAATAACCGTAAGTTTTATTTTCAACACGGAAAAGGGCGTTTTTCAAATCACGAATAAACTTTTCTTGGCGAATTGCAAGTTGTGAGTTGGCTTCTTTAGACATCGTTTCACTACCTTCTTCAAAAGCTTTGAATGTTGGCGAAGTGTCGTCAGTTCCGTTATTTAAATCATTCATATACGCACTTTTGATTAATTCTAAATCATATTGTGCTTTGTTTATTTTATTTATTATTAGCTCTTTGAACTCTGCTAAATCAGCATCAGAGTATCTTAATGTATTATCTACCATTCTCTAATTATTTATTTATTACTATTCTTGTTTTAATTTCGTCAAACTCTATTTCTATTCCATTTTCTAAATCATCTACAAAAACTAAAGAATCAGTTAGGGTTTCAGACTTAATATAGGTTTCGTTTTTCAGAATCGCTTCTTCCAAATCTCCGTTTCTCTTCAATTGCACTTTGATTTTATCGGTAACTTCAAATCCTGAATCTTTTCTAATATTCTGAATTCTATTTACCAATTCTCTCGCAATTCCTTCTTGTCGCAATTCCTCTGAAATCGAAATGTCTAAAGCCACCGTAATCCCGTTTGAATTGGCCACCAACCAACCTTCAATATCTTGTGAAGAAATTTCAACTTCTTCCAATGATAAATTTATGCTTTTTTCTGCAATAACAATACCAATTGATCCTTCTCTTTCAAATTTATTAATTTGTTCCGATGAAAAACCCTGTATCTCTTTGGCAATCAAGCCCATATCCTTTCCAAATCGAGGTCCCAATGTCTTGAAATTAGGCTTAATTTGCTTAACCAATATCCCAGAAGCATCATCCAAAAGCACTATTTCTTTTACATTTACTTCCGCTTTTATTAGGTCGGAAACCGCCTCAATTTCAGCACGTTGATTATCCTCAAGTATCGGAATCATTATCTTTTGTAATGGCTGACGCACTTTTATCATTTCCTTTTTACGAAGTGATAAAACCAATGATGAAATGGTTTGTGCCTTCTGCATTTTACTCTCTAACGATTTATCAACATACTTTTCAACGCTTTTCGGAAAATCAGCCAAATGTACACTTTCAAATTGCTCTGTTTGTGACGCTAATGTTAAATCTCTGTATAATTTATCCATAAAAAATGGAGCAATTGG
>CANINJ010000139.1 GCA_947468985.1 Bacteroidota bacterium | reverse complement strand
GATAATTTCCATCATATCATATTGCTCGTTTCTTGCTTTAGGTAAAATCCCGTAAATTTCTTTTTCGTCAAATGCTGGTTTTTGAGATTTTTCTCTGTTGAAACCCGCTTTATCATAATCACCAATTTTGGAAACTATATTCTTGATTCTGTCCAAAGCGTCTTTATCGTCTTTGGCTTTATAATCGGTTACTCCCGAAATTTCACAATGTGTAGTTGCTCCTCCAAGTGTTTCATTATCAATACTTTCTCCAATTGCGGCTTTCACCAAATAACTTCCTGCCAAGAAAATACTTCCTGTTTTATCAACAATCATGGCTTCGTCACTCATAATTGGAAGATAGGCTCCGCCAGCAACGCAACTTCCCATAACGGCAGCAATTTGGGTAATTCCCATGCTACTCATTTGAGCATTGTTTCTAAAAATGCGACCAAAATGTTCTTTATCTGGAAAAATTTCATCTTGCAAAGGCAAATAAACTCCTGCAGAATCGACCAAATAAATGATTGGCAATCGATTTTCCATAGCAATTTCCTGAGCTCTCAAGTTCTTTTTGGCTGTAATTGGAAACCAAGCACCTGCTTTAACAGTTGCATCATTGGCAACAACAATAAACAGTTTCCCTTTTATATATCCAATTTTCACCACTACACCACCAGAAGGGCAGCCTCCATGTTCGGCATACATTCCTTCTCCAACAAAAGCCCCAATTTCAATACTATTTGCTTTTGCGTCAAGCAAATAATCAATGCGTTCGCGAGCGGTCATTTTGCCTTCGTTATGCAATTTTTCAATGCGTTTTTCACCTCCGCCAACTTTAACTTTGGCAAATTTTTGCTTTAAATTAGTAATTAATAATTTATTATGATCTTCGTTTTTGTTGAAATTGATGTCCATATAGTGTTGTAAAATTGTGTGTAAATAATAGTGCTAAAATACGAAAATGAATGATATAATTGACAAATCATTTAATTGGAGTGTTAAATTAAGCGGGGTATTGTCAATTTCGTAAAATAGTATATTTTTGCTTGTTGAGAATTGCAAGAATTGCAATAAATAATTTTATACTGCTAACCTGTAAATGATTATTTGTTAACATTAAGTTAACATTAAATAAATAACTTTGCCAAGTAAAAAAATAACAAATTATGAATGCAAACAGTATTTTTCAGTTTTTGATGCCCAAAGACAAAAAGTTTTTTCCCTTGTTTGAAGAAGCTTCTAGTAATTTGATTCTAATAGCTTCGCATTTACATGAAGCAGTAAATCTTCCTTTAAAAGGAAGAGATGAATTGTTTCAAAAAATAGCTGATTTAGAGCAAAAAATTGAAGATATTACACGTCAGACTAATTTAGAATTGAGTAGAAATTTTATTACTCCATTTGATAGAGAAGATATTTACTCTTTAATAACTGCAATTGATAATGTTGCAGGAAATCTTAATGGAGCAGCAAGTAGAATGAAATTATACCACGTTGATAAGATTACTAAATCAATCAGAAAGTTAACAGAAATCAATCTTGAAGCGTGTCAGAATATTGATATTGCGGTTAGAGAATTGAGAAGTTTCAAAAAAATTAAAAACATTACAGACGCTTGTGCAAGAATTAACAAATTAGAAAATAAATCTGATAATGTTTATGATAAAGCGGTTGCGGAATTGTTTGAAAATGAAACAGATGCCAAAAATATAATTAAATATAAAGAAGTTTTATCAGTGTTAGAAACGGCTACAGACAAATGTAAAAATGCGGCAAGTATTCTTGAATCAATTGCTGTAAAACATTCTTAAAAACCTCAGATTTATTCTGAAATATAATTATGGAATTCAACCTACTAATCCTTATTATTGTATTAGCATTACTATTTGATTATATAAATGGTTTTCATGATGCTGCCAATTCTATCGCTACAATTGTAGCAACAAAAGTATTAACTCCTTTTCAAGCAGTTGTTTGGGCAGCATTTTTCAACTTTTTAGCCTATTGGGTTTTTGGTTTTGGTGTTGCTGATACCGTTGCAAAAACCGCAAATACAAGTAGTATCAACTTAACGGTAATACTTTCAGGTTTAATCGCAGCAATTATTTGGAATTTAATTACTTGGTGGAAAGGAATTCCTTCTTCTTCATCACACACTTTAATTGGTGGTTTTGCAGGTGCTGCAATCGCTCACGGTTTTAGAGATGTTACAGATCCAGAACACGCCGGTTTTAAAATTGTAAACTGGCTTAAAGCAGCAAAAGAAGGAGAATTATTACCTTCTGGAGTGATGATGGTCATTATTTTTATAATTTTCGCACCATTAATTGGGATGATTATTTCCTATTTTATCTCTTTATGGATGATATATTCTTCAAAAAAGAAAGTTCTTCCAAAAGTAGTTACCGTGTTTCTTATGATTCTGGTAATTTGGTTTTTAAACTCTGTTTTGAAATTTGAAATAGATACTAAAGATGCTCGTTTTCAAAGTAAATTTTTATCAATAATCGCTTTTCCAGCCAATATCAAATGGCTATTAGTCGGTTTTGTATTTTTCAGTTTAGCCATATTCAATCTGTTTTTCAGTAGTTTTTCTACAGCTAAAGCAGAAGCTGTATTAAAGAAAATGCAATTGTTATCTTCTGCAGCATTTAGTTTAGGACATGGTGGAAATGATTCTCAAAAAGTAATGGGAATTATAGCCGCTGCTGTTGCCGTTTATATCAAAACAAATCCACATGTAAATATGTCAACGGGGTGGTTGGACTTAAATGTAATATTGCCTTCAGAAAAAGACGGTATAAAAATTGACGGTTCAATTCCTGCATGGATTCCGTTAACTTGTTATACTGTAATTGCGCTTGGAACCCTTAGCGGTGGATGGAAAATTGTTAAAACGATGGGGTCAAAAATCACGAAAGTTACCGCTTTTGAAGGTGTTGTTGCTGAGTCCGCAGGTGCTTTGACTTTGTTTATGACAGAACATTTTAAAATCCCAGTTTCTACAACACATACTATAACAGGATCAATTATTGGTGTTGGTATAACTAAAAGAGTTTCAGCTGTTCGATGGGGTGTAACCGTAAACTTAATTTGGGCTTGGGTGTTAACGATACCAATATCTGGGATTTTAGCAGCTTTGATTTATAGCATACTACGATTTATTATATAATAACTACAGAAAATAGAATAAAAAAAGCTCTAATTAATTTTTAGAGCTTTTTTTTATTCTATTTTTATAATTATGAAGGAAATCCCCCTTTTCTTTTCCTAAATCAAAGGAACTCCATTTTGTAAGAAATCGTGTGCTTGTTCTTGCTTTATCTTTATCCCAACCTTCATATTCAATTCTATATAATGCAGAATACAATTCAGCACGCCCAACACCATGGTAACAATGAATTAGAACTGGATAATTCGCTGGGTTGTCCATAATTTCAAAAAACATATCAAGATTTTTTTGAACAGGAACTTGACCAGAGCCATCGTTGAAATAATTTACACCTGGAATTTTTGCAATAGCATTTTTTTCGGCGGTCAATTCTGCAGGGATTTCAGGGTTGTTAACATCGTCGCCTGTTCCTGGAAAACGAAGGTCAATAATTGATTTTATATGATGTTTATTAACATAACTTTCAATTTCATTTGGTGGAATGACCCCAGATTTATATACTTTTCCTTCAGTAATGATTTCAAAATTATGATTTATATTCATATCATAGACATATTTTCCAACCAAAATTAAAATAAAAGCCAATACTAAAAATCCTATTTTTTTAATGTGTTTTTTCATTTTGTAAAATTATAAACTAATTTTATTAATTTATGTTAATTCTATAAATTTAATAAAATGTTATTGAATTTGTTTATTTTTCATTAATTTGCAAATAATAAATTATCAAGTCCAAAATGACAAATATTACCCGATTATTCGAATTTCCTTATTATCAATTAGAGAAATTTAATTCTATTTCAGACGCATTGGTTACAAAGCAAAATGGAACTTGGATAAAAACTTCTACTCAAGAATATATTGCTAAAGCAAATGCTATTTCAAGGGCACTTCTTAGAATTGGAGTGCAAAAAAATGATAAAATAGCGGTGATTTCATCAAACAATAGAACCGAATGGAATATTACAGATATTGGAATATTGCAAACTGGCGCTCAAAATGTACCTATTTACCCAACGATTTCTGAAGATGATTACGAGTATATCCTAAATCATTCTGAAGCTATTTATTGTTTTATATCTGATATTGAAGTCTTTAGAAAAATTAATCTGATTCGAAATAAAGTTCCAAAACTAAAAGAAGTGTATTCATTTAATGAAATTGAAGGTTGCTTAAATTGGACTGAATTATTAGAATTAGGAGAAAATACAAGCAACCAAGATGTTGTTGAAGATAGAAAAAACGGAGTTAAAACTGAAGATTTAGCCACTATAATTTATACTTCTGGAACTACAGGAAAACCAAAAGGCGTAATGCTTTCTCATCAAAATATTGTTTCAAATGTATTAGATAGTGCTCCAAGAATTCCTTTTACCGCTGGAAATAGTCGTGCCTTAAGTTTCCTTCCTATATGTCATATTTTCGAAAGAATGATATTGTATTTATATCAATATTATGGAGTTTCGGTTTATTTTGGTGAATCAATTGAGAAAATTAGTGATAACATCAAAGAAGTGAAACCAACAGTAATGACAGCTGTGCCAAGACTTCTTGAGAAAGTATATGATAAAATTTTTGCAAAAGGATTGGAGTTAACAGGTATTAAAAAAGCACTTTTCTTTTGGGCAATAGATTTAGGATTACGATTTGAACCATACGGAAAAAATGGTTCTTGGTATGAATTTCAACTTAAAATAGCCAGAAAATTGATTTTCAGTAAGTGGAAAGAAGGACTTGGTGGAAACTTAGATTTAATGGTTTCTGGAAGTGCTGCATTACAACCAAGATTAGCTCGAATATTTGCTGCAGCGGAAATCCCTGTTATGGAAGGATATGGATTAACTGAAACTTCCCCAGTAATTACTGTTAATGACATGAGAAATTTTGGTTTCAAAGTCGGTACTGTTGGAAAAGTAATCGATAATGTAACGGTTAAAATAGCAGATGATGGCGAAATTCTTTGCAAAGGTCCGAATGTAATGATGGGATATTTTAAAGATGAAAAATTAACAAGTGAAGTAATTACGGATGGATATTTCCATACAGGTGATATTGGTGTTTTTGACGAAGAAGGTTTTCTGAAAATTACGGATCGGAAAAAAGAAATGTTTAAAACATCAGGTGGGAAATATATTGCACCACAATTGATAGAAAATACAATGAAACAATCTCGTTTTATTGAGCAGATTATGGTTATTGGAGATGGTGAAAAAATGCCAGGTGCTTTTATTCAACCCAATTTTGATTTCGTAAAAGAATGGGCAAAAATTCATAAATTAGATATTGGGACTACAAACGAAG
>CANINJ010000138.1 GCA_947468985.1 Bacteroidota bacterium | reverse complement strand
AAATTTCTTGATTTGTAATTTTAAATAACGCCTCAAATTGCTTGTTAATCAGTAAATATTCACCGTTAATTTTTTTAATAAATATTGGATTTGAAGTATTGTCAATAATCGATTGCAGCAATTGTTTGTTCTCCAAAAGCGCATCAATTGATACGTTTTTAGCCCGTAATTGTGCTCTAATAATGATAAATACTATAATCAATAATACGATTGAAAGCATAAACAATATTGGTTCTACCCAATTTAACATCGCTTCAATTGCCCTACTTGGTTGTTGGTAATGTCTGTAAAAAAACAATAACCCTGAAGCAAAAACGACCAATAAATTGAACACAAACCCAATAATTATTTTTTTATCCAATGAGATTTTCATACTGCAACTATTTAAATTTCATACTATGTTGCTGAAAGTTAAAACTTTGAAATCACGTTTCATAAAAAATAAGAAATTCACATCAAAAAATCAGTTAAAGTGTCGTTTATAGTTTTTTTTGGACCTGCTTCCAGCTGTTATTCCAAATCATGTTTTAATTACTCACCTTTTTTCTACCTCTGAACCTTTGCGCCTTTAAACCTTTGTCTCTTTGCACCTTTGCCTCTTTTTCCCTATTTTTGCAAAAATATTTTCTCAACTTAAACTGTTTATAGCATGCAACTGTACAACACATTAAGCGCAGAAGAGCGAGCAATCATGATTGATGATGCCGGAAAACAGCGACTCACGTTGTCTTTCTATGCTTATGCGCAAATTTCAAATCCTACACAATTCCGTAACGAATTATTTCTTGCTTGGAATAAACTCGAAGTTTTAGGTCGGATTTATGTAGCCCATGAAGGCATCAACGCTCAATTATCTTTACCTGCCGATAATTTTTATGCCTTTAAAGATTCCATAGAAGTCTATGATTTCATGAAAGGAATCCGCTTGAATATTGCCGTAGAACAGGACGATCATTCATTTTTGAAACTCACCGTAAAAGTTCGTGACAAAATTGTTGCCGACGGTTTAGTTGATGAAACATTCGATGTTACCAATATCGGAATTCACCTGAAAGCCAAGGAATTCAACGATTTACTCGAAGATCCAAATACTATTGTGGTCGATATGAGAAATCATTACGAATCGGAAATCGGTCATTTTACAAGCGCCATAAAACCCGATGTGGATACTTTTAGAGAAAGTTTGCCCATTATCGAAGACCAACTTTCGGCTCACAAACAAGACAAAAAACTCTTGATGTATTGCACCGGCGGCATTCGATGCGAAAAAGCCAGCGCTTATTTCAAACACAAAGGTTTTGAAAATGTCTATCAACTCGAGGGCGGAATAATCGAATATACACGACAGGTAAAAGTCGAAGGTTTAGAAAGTAAATTCATAGGTAAAAACTTTGTTTTCGATCACCGCTTGGGCGAAAGAATTACCGACGATATTGTTTCGCAATGCCATCAATGTGGTGCTCCTTGCGACGTGCATACCAATTGTGCTAATGAAGGTTGTCACTTGCTTTTTATCCAATGCGAATCTTGCAAATCAAAAATGGAAGGCTGTTGTTCGGACGAATGTGTTTCGATAATTCATCTTCCCGAAGACGAACAAAAAGCGGTTCGCCGAGGCATAAAAAACGGAAATAAAATCTTCAAAAAAGGAAAATCAGACGTTTTAACGTTCAAAAATAATATAGAAAGTCATGGCGTATTTGTAGCTGATGAAAAAAAATCAGTTGTTGCAAAAGCACCAAAAATTAAGAAAATATTCATCGGAAAAGGAACTCATTTTTATCCAAAAGCAAGTATCGCTCAATTCGAAATTGAAGAAAATGAAATCAAAATTGGCGATAAAATCCTTATCAAAGGCAGTACAACTGGCGAACAACAAATGCTGCTTACAGAAATGTTTGTCAACGAAAATGCTGCCCAAAAAGCAATTGCCGGTGACACCTGTACTTTCAAAGTTCCTTTTAGAATTCGTTTGTCTGATAAGTTATATAAAGTTTTAGACTAAATGAAAACAAACAATAAAATAGAATTAATGGCTCCCGCTGGGAACTTTGAGTCGCTTCAAGCAGGATTAGATAATGGTGCCGATTCCATTTACTTTGGTGTCGAACAACTGAATATGCGCGCTCGGGCTTCCGTGAATTTCACTATGGATGATTTGCAAGAAATTGCTAAACGCTGTGAAACCAAAAACGTGAGAAGTTATTTGACTTTAAACACCATAATTTACGATCACGATTTATCGGTTGTCAAAACATTATTAGCTAAAGCCAAAGAAGCAAATATCACCGCGGTAATTGCCTCCGATCAAGCTGTAATTGCTATGGCTAGAGGAATTGGAATGGAAGTTCATATTTCGACCCAACTGAATATTACCAATATCGAAACCATAAAATTCTACAGTTTATTTGCCGATACGATGGTTTTAAGTCGGGAATTGAGTTTGCGTCAAGTGAAAAAAATTACGGAGCAAATTATCAAAGAAGACATCAAAGGTCCAAGCGGAAAATTAGTAGAAATAGAAATTTTTGGTCACGGTGCTTTGTGTATGGCGGTTTCTGGCAAATGTTATTTGAGTTTGCATTCGAATAATTCATCGGCAAATCGTGGGGCTTGCAAACAAAATTGCCGTAAAAAATATACGGTAATTGATCAAGAAACAGGTTTCGAAATTGAAGTGGATAATGAATATTTAATGTCGCCAAAGGATTTATGCACGATTGATTTTTTAGATCAAGTCATCGATTCTGGCATTCAAGTATTGAAAATTGAAGGTCGTGGCCGCGCTCCAGAATATGTGGCAACGGTAATAAAAACCTATCGCGAAGCCATTGACAGTTATTATGAAGGCCATTTTTCGAAAGAGAAAATTTCCGTTTGGATGGAAGCGTTAAACACGGTTTACAATCGCGGGTTTTGGTCGGGTTATTATTTAGGTCAGGAATTAGGCGAATGGAGCGACGTTTCGGGGTCCATGGCAACGCAAAAGAAAGTGTATGTTGGAAAAGGAACCCATTATTTTCCAAAAGCCAATGTGGGAGAATTCAAAATTGAAGCCTACGATATAAAAGTAGGGGATAAAATTTTGGTTACAGGACCAAATACAGGCGCTCAAGAAATGATTATCGAAGAAATGTACGTCAACGATGTCGTTTCAGAATTAGCAACAAAAGGAGATAATTGCACTTTTAAATTGCCGTTCAGAATTAGAATGTCCGACAAATTATATAAAATCGTAGAAGTCTAATGGTTATTGTAACGCTACAAAGAGACAAATGTATTGGCTGCAATTATTGTGTGGAAATGGCACCTGTTCAGTTTCAAATGTCTAAAAAAGATGGAAAATCGGTTTTAATTCATTCGAAAAATGCAAAAGGTTTTTATACTTTAAAATCTTATGATCACACGATTATTGAGAGTTGCGAATTGGCTGTAAAAGCGTGTCCCGTGAAGATAATTTCGGTGAAGGAAACCTAATAAAATTCGTAATTCAAAAAAATTAATAAAAACCGCTATTGCAATTTTAAGCAGTAGCGTTTTTCTATTTTTGGAAAACTTTAAACTTTAAACTTTTAAACCTTAAATTAAAATAATATCTTTACACATTAATCGTTTAAGAACTTAAATTGTGTTCATCACAATACTACATATAAATTATGGCATGTACAAGTTGTTCAACTTCTGATGGCGGAGCGCCAAAGGGTTGTAAAAATAATGGGACTTGTGGCACCGATAGCTGCAATAAATTAACCGTTTTCGACTGGCTTTCTAATATGAGTTTGCCAAATGGCGAAGCTCCTTTTGACTGCGTTGAGGTACGTTTTAAGAACGGAAGAAAGGAATTTTACCGCAATACCGAAAAACTAACTTTAAGCATTGGCGATATTGTTGCCACAGAAGCTTCTCCGGGACACGATGTTGGAATTGTGACATTAACTGGCGAATTGGTAAGAATCCAAATGAAGAAAAAAGGAGTCAATCACGCAAGTAATGATGTTCCAAAAATCTATAGAAAAGCTTCTCAAAGAGACATTGACATTTGGTCAACAGCTCGCGATAAAGAAGAGCCAATGAAGGTAAGAGCCCGTGAATTGGCTATTTCTCAAAAATTGGAAATGAAAATTTCTGATATTGAATTTCAAGGCGATGGTTCAAAAGCAACTTTTTATTATACTGCTGAAGCACGAATTGACTTTCGTCTTTTAATTAAAGATTTTGCTAAAGAATTTAGTACTAGAGTTGAAATGAAACAAGTAGGTTTTCGTCAAGAAGCCGCTCGTTTGGGAGGAATTGGTTCTTGTGGTAGAGAATTATGTTGTTCTACATGGCTAACCGATTTTAGAAGTGTAAATACTTCTGCTGCGCGGTACCAACAATTGTCATTAAATCCTCAAAAATTAGCTGGTCAATGCGGAAAATTGAAGTGTTGCCTGAACTATGAATTGGATACTTATATGGATGCTTTGCAAGGTTTCCCAGATTTCGACACCAAATTAGTGACCGAAAAAGGGGATGCCGTTTGTCAAAAACAAGATATTTTCAAAGGATTAATGTGGTTTGCTTATACCAATAATTTCGCCAATTGGCACGTATTGAAAATTGAGCAGGTTAACGAAATTATTGCTGAAAATAAGTTGAAAAACAAAGTTTCATCGCTTGAAGATTTTGCTTTGGAAATCGTTTCTGAACCTGAAAAAGATTTCAATAATGCAATGGGTCAAGAAAGTTTAACGCGATTTGATCAGCCTAAGAAAAAGAAAAAATCGAATAGAAATAACAAACGTCCGGGAGAAAATGCAATCGTTGCTAACAATAATCGCCCAGCGCAGCCAAAACAACAGGCAAAGCCAGTGGGGGATAATAAAATTAGACCTAACGAAAACAAAATCAGACCTAACGAAAACATCATTAAACCTGCTATTAAAAATGAGCCTAAAGAGTAGTTTTCTTTTTATTCTAATTGCCGGACTCTTGATTTCTTGTGATAAAAAGAGAGTTTTTGACGAATATAAATCGGTTGGAAGCGCTTGGAATAAAAAGACAGAAGTAAGTTTTGACCTTCCAAAATTAGACACTTTAAAAAAGTATGATTTGTATGTAAACTTACGTGCAAACGACGACTATAAATTCAATAATTTGTTTTTAATCGTTTCATTGGAACAACCTAACGGACTCACAAAAGTAGATACATTAGAATATCAAATGGCAGATGTTGATGGAACTTTGCTTGGCGATGGTTTCTCGGATTTAAAAGAAAGCAAACTTATTTATAAAGAAAAAGTTCAGTTTAAAGCTTCGGAAAACAATAAAGTCCTCATCAAACAGGTCGTGCGTCAAACGGGAAAAGTCGTTGGCGTAGAAAATTTAGAAGGAATTACAGAAGTTGGTTTTAGAATAGAATCATTAGAATAAAATTATGGCAGTTAAAAAAAATAACGCTCAAGTTAAAGACATCGAATACTACAAAAAGAAATTTTGGAAAATCTTTTTTTATGGTCTTGCAGGATTAGCTGTCTTTTTTCTTTT
>CANINJ010000137.1 GCA_947468985.1 Bacteroidota bacterium | reverse complement strand
TAGGAATTACAACTGCTTCATTACCTTCCATTACAGAAACACAAGAGTTGGTTGTTCCTAAATCAATTCCAATTATTTTACCCATTTTAATTCTATTTAAATTTAATTTTAATTTCTAAACTCAATTTCCTTAAGTCAATCTTTATGCCATAGTACCAATCCCCAATAATTGTCAGTAATACACCCATTTGACATTATAATTTCTGACAATATGACATTTTAGAGCGAATTGTCTCTGACTTTCAGTAATTGCAATACCGCTTTCGGCTCAATCTCTTCGCCTCGTTGCGAGGATACCGCCTCAAATGAAATTCACTGAACTCCTATTAAAATAAAAGTATAGTGAAGTAATCGGGGCTACTGGAAAAGTCATTTGAGTTTTTTTAAATTTGAGTTTTAAAAATAAAGAAACAACTATATAATCAAATATATAAACTACATTAGCACTATACAAATGCAACAATTAATGAGAGTATATCGCTCGTTCACAAACAAAACTTAAAATGAAAAAACTAACATTATTACTTCTACTAATCATAACAACTAAAAGTATTTCGCAAACGAAAACATTTATCGATTTACCTTATATAGAAACTTCTGCTAAAGTTGACACCTTAGTAATTCCTGATAGAATTTATCTAAATATTTCAATAACTGAAAAAGACTCAAGAGGAAAAGTCTCTGTTGAAGAATTAGAAAGTAAAATGAACGAAAAATTAAAATCTTTAGGAATAAATGTTGAAACGCAGTTAGCGCTGAACGATTTAGCAAGTAATTATAAAAAATATTTTTTCAAGCAACAAGATATTTTAAAATACAAAAATTATACTTTACTTCTCTTTGATGCGAAAATTTCAGGAAAAGTTTTAATTGCACTTGAAGAGATGGAAATCTCAAATGTAACTCTAGAAAAAACAGAATATTCGAAATCCGAAAAAATGCTTTTAATTTTGAAAACTAAAGCAATTGAAAAGGCAAAAAACCAAGCAATTGCGATGACAAAACCACTGAATCAAAAAGTTGGAAACGCAATTTTGATTTCAGATTTTAACACTGAAATATTAAGGGGTTTAGCAGGTTCTGCATCAGGAATTAGAATTAGAGGCGCAAGCAGCATAAGTGCTAATAAAGAATACATCCCGGCCGATATTGAATTTGAAAAAATAAAAATTGAAACGGAACTAAATGTTAAATTCAAACTTGAGTAATACATAACTTTCTTTTCGAGCGTCTCCACCTCTAGCGCGAGCGTCTCGCTCGTGCCCACAAGAAATAAAATAACAGTGGATTGCATAATGAGATTGCCCTCGATAATACTATAAAATTAGAATCTGAAATGAATTCAGATTGACAAGAACTGGAATTATTGATAGCAATATCGTCCGGATGTCGCATGAAGGATCGCAGCGAAAATCCTCTGTGAAACGCAGTGAAACAGAGATTGCAGCGTAGCGCCTGACCCGAATTTTTCGAGGGGCATGCCCAAAAAAAGCTACTCCTTTTTTCTATCGGCTACATATTTCGTTAACATAACACCATATTTAGATTGGGCAACCTTTGGAACCATTGCTTTTTGAATAGTATCTAAATATTTTATCGTCGCATCGTTAATTTCAGATAGGGCAATATAGGGCGACACTTCATAGTCTTTATTAGTAACCGCGAAGTTAATTGCGTATAGGTATTTTCGTTTCAAAACAACATTTGCTTTTTCCTCAATTCCTGCTAATAAATTAGTTTGATTATTTTTTATAGCATTGATTTTTTCAACGGTAAGATCTAATTGTTGCTCATTAAATCGAGAACTAATTTTTTTGTAGCTTTCGTATAATTCATTGTTTTTAGAACCTGTAATTTTAGCTTTAGAATAGAAGGATTCCAAATCGGTATCGATATTTATTTTTCCAGGTTCTGCAAAAAACATCAAACTATTATCCCCCGACTTGCTTGTTCCGCGATCTAAAAACAAGTATAACATTTCTGGAGATTTTAAATTTATATTGCTTTCAAATGCCGATTTACCATCAATTTTCATACTGTCTAAAGTAACATACGTACTATCACCCAATTTTTTTAAATACAAAGTTCCTTTTTGTAACCCTTTGATGTTACCTGTAATTTGTAAGTTGGCATCGCTATTTTTACTACAAGAAGTTATTATAAATAGAGAAATAAGGGCAATAATTGAATTTTTCATAGTTTGTTATTTGAGCGCAAAATAAAGAAATTATCTTCAAAACAGAGTGCTTTCGAAGATATATTATAGGTTTATTTAGTTGTTGGTTTTGGTTTTTTATTAATGGAAAGAGGTGTTATTTAAAAAAACTCCTGGATTTCAGGAGTTTTAATCTAATCGAGTTTATTTTTTATATAGTATTTTCCGTCTAAGTCTTCGTCGAATTCATCAATTTTGATAGGTTTTGGTTTTGGTTTGGCAGCATTTGCCTTCTTTTTCCAAATCTCAAATTTGTCAGCAGGAAGTTTCTTTTTCATAATTTCAAGAACTTCTTTTTCTCCCAATCCGAATTCCTTTTTGATTATTTCAAATGGATTTCGTTCTTCTAATGCAAGGGTTATCAATTTTTCGTTTTGAGCCCAAGTTAATTCAATGTTTTTACTCTTTTTCATTATTCGAAAATAAATTCAGTGTAGGTTTTAGTTAATACTTAATTTTATACTTCAATATTAATAAAAAAAACAATACCTTTTTAAGTTGGAGTTGCTTTTTTTTCTTTTTTATTGTTTTTCAAGTAATTGTGCTTTTAGAAAGCTATTTTTAAGGTTTTTTTAGGGAGTAATTTACACAATACTGCGAAATGTCAAATTAATTCTCGAACCAATTGGTTTTGTAGTTTTGGGGATTTGATGTTTCCAAAAATGCTGCGTTGTACCTTTCATAACAAGCAAACTTCCGTGTTCCAAAAGTATTTTTAATTTCCGATTTTTGTCAATAGTATGTTGCAAATGAAAATAACGTTCGGCACCAAAACTCAGTGACGCAATTATTGGATTTGTCCCCAATTCTTTTTCGTTATCGGCGTGCCAGCCATTGCTGTCTTTTCCGTCGCGGTATAAATTCAGTAAAACGGTTGTAAATTCAGTTTCCGAAACTGCTTCGGCTTTTAGTTTTAGATTTTGCAATATTGGATTCCAAGAATGGGGTTGCATTTTTATATTAGAATAGGAATACGATTTCCCTTCATTTCCGAAAAGTGCTGTAAAACGAGGTTGTGCATGCACTTTTCCAAAAACCTTAATGTCGTCTTGCTGCCAAGGAATCGTCAAAAGTAATTCTTGAAATAGCAAATCAGACTGTTCTACATCAAAAAAATGAGGATAATAAATGATTTCTGAATCCGGAACATTGAAATAAATGGGTTCGGATGTATTTTTAAATAGCGATTTCAATGGCTTTCTGTAATTAAATTGAAGTCTAAAATTACACTTTATTTTTGAATTTATCCCAATTCATATTCATCAAAACAATCGCTAAAACGATCAAAATAATTCCAATCCATTGAACTAAAACGACTTGTTCGTGCAATAAAAAATACGCCATCATCACCGAAACTGGAAGTTCCAATGCCGACACGATGCTTCCCAAACCAATTCCCGTCAATGGAAATCCTGCGTTCATTAACATTGGAGGAATTATCGTCCCAAACAAAGACAATACGATTCCCCATTTTATAAAAATCTCGAAATTAAAAGGCGTGTTTTGTGTCGCTATTGCAAATGAAAATACGATTACCGCACCACCAAGTAGCATAAACAAACTTCGTTGTGCTGATGAAATTCCAGTAGCCACGCGGTTTGCAGTGAACATTGTAGTTGTAAATGACGCTGCTGCCAACATTCCCCACAGTATTCCGTGCCAATCCAATTGCACGTCGTTTTTAAAAATATTTGTTGCCAATAATGTTCCTATAAATACTATAAATACTGAAATAATTTTCAATTTAGAAGGTGCTCTTTTGTCTAAAATCATTTCTATCAAAACGCCCATCCAAACCGTTTGCATCAACAAAATTATCGCAATAGAAACAGGAATATATTTCACCGCCAAATAGTAAAAAACGCTCGTCATTCCTAACGAACTTCCCGCAAGCATCAATTGAAAAATGTTCCTTTTTGAAGCATTTATAACCGAAGTTCCCTTTTTGATTTTTTGAAATAAATTAATCACCAAAATTCCTAAGATTCCAAATACGAATTGCGAGGTGGTGACTTCGGCGGTGGTGAACCCTTCATCGTACGCCAATCTCACGAAAGTGGCTAACATTCCGTAACTTGTTGCACCTAATCCAACCAAAACAACCCCTTTTAATACTCTATTTCCAAACATATTTCTCAATTTTAATCAGCGGGCAAAGATAGTTTTTAGTTTTGATAAATGGCAATTATGATTTATTTGTTGCAAAAACAGTGATTTAAATAGATTTTTTTTTAGGAGCACAACGATTGTAGTTTTCAAGAACTATTCCACCTGCTGTCCGCTGTATCCACGCTAAAAAGCGTGGGATGCCGCTTCCATCAGGGCTACGAATGACGTTTATATTTTCATAATAACGAATCAGCGACATCGTTGAATTGGATTATAAATCAAAGTTCAAAACCCATAGCCCGGATGGAAGCGGCATCCTTTTGGGGAGGCGTTCGCCCCAAAAGATACAGCGGACAGCGGGAGAAAGCTTCAAAAAAATCGAAAACGGGTTTGCTTTATAGTATCAACTATTTTTTGTAAATTTGCTGACTTAATTAAGGAAAAAACAAGATGTTAGACAGACTTCAAATAGTAAAACAGCGTTTCGATGAGATTTCGGATTTGATTATTCAGCCCGATGTGATTAGCGATCAAAAGCGTTATGTGCAATTGAATCAGGAATATAAAGGGTTGAAAGCGCTTGCTGAAAAACGAGATGAATACGTGGTTTTGATGGCAAATATTGACGAAGCAAACGAGATTATTGCCGATGGAAGTGATGCGGATATGACCGAAATGGCGAAAATGCAATTGGAAGAAGCCAAAGAAAGATTGCCTGCGTTGGAGGATGAAATTAAGTTTTTATTGATTCCGAAAGACGAGGAAGATGCGAAAAATGTGATGGTTGAAATTCGTGCTGGAACTGGTGGTGATGAAGCGAGTATTTTTGCTGGAGATTTGTTTAGAATGTACACGAAATATTGTGAAAATAGAGGTTGGAGAACTTCGGTTGTGGATATGAATGAAGGAACTTCGGGTGGTTTCAAAGAGGTGATTTTTGAAGTTACAGGCGAAGATGTTTATGGAACTTTGAAATTTGAAGCGGGTGTTCACCGAGTGCAACGCGTTCCACAAACGGAAACGCAAGGTCGAGTTCACACTTCGGCAGCAACGGTTATGGTGCTTCCAGAAGCCGAAGAATTTGACGTTCAAATAGATATGAATGATGTTCGTGTGGATTTCTTCTGTTCGTCAGGACCTGGAGGACAATCGGTAAATACGACGAAATCGGCTGTTCGATTGACGCACATTCCAACAGGATTGGTGGCGCAATGTCAGGATCAAAAATCGCAACATAAGAATAAAGATAAGGCGATGGGCGTTTTGCGTTCTCGTTTATACGAACAAGAATTGGCCAAAAAACAAGCGGAAGATGCTACAAAACGTACATCG